>JAGCOI010000173.1 GCA_017645485.1 Alphaproteobacteria bacterium
CGGCTGTATAATCCGATGGGAACCAACGGGGTTGCCGTTGATAAATATACCATTACCAAACGATATATGATTTTTCACTGTCAAAAATAAAAATATTTAACTGATTTTATTCGGTGGCACGTGCAACGGATCTAACAACTTTTGAAGATTTCAACGATGTAATGATGTGATTGAGTTGGTCAACGTTTTGCACTTCAATGTCTATTAAAATTTCAAAATAGTTCAGCAGACGATTGACAATATTTAAGTTAGATATATTTGCATTTTCTTTGGCAATCAGGTTAGATAAATCACCTAAAGCGCCGGGTTCGTTCGAAAGCATTACTTTAATACGTGCGGTATGTTTGTCGGTTGCGGCTTCATCACCCCAATCTATATCAAGCCACCTTTCCGGCTCATTTGTGTATTGTTCAAGTTTTTTACATCCTAAGCTATGAACGGTAACGCCTTTGCCGGTGTTGACAATGCCGACGATTCTGTCGCCCGGAAGCGGGTGACAACATTTGCCGAACGTAACGGCCATTCCTTCAATCAACCCTTTTATTTTTAAGGTTTCGGTTCTTTTTTTCTTTTTGTATTGCGGTGACGTTAATGAGGCAACAACTTTATCGATTTTGGCTTGTTTATATGCCGGATAAGCCGCTCTTAAAACATCCCAACCCGTGATTAAACCTTCACCTGTTTTTGCATAAATATCTTCAATGGTTTCGGCATTAAAAGTCGGCATAAGGTTGACTAAAATTTTATCTGATAATTCTAGGTTTTCACCTTTGAACAGTCTTTCCAAAATTTCTTTGCCGAGTAAAATAAATTGTTCACGCTGCGTGGCGCGCACATATCGTCTGATGGCGGCTTTGGCTTTACCCGTTACAACAAATCGATCCCATTCCGTTGAGGGATGTTGCGATTTTGAGGTTAAAATATCGACCTGATCACCATTTTGAAGAACCGTTCTTAAAGGTGCGATTTCACCGTTAACTTTTGCACCGACACAAGTATCACCGACACGTGAGTGAACGGCGTAAGCAAAATCAACAGGTGTTGAACCGCGCGGCAAACCGATTAAATCACCTTTCGGGGTAAAACAAAAAACCTGATCATTATACATTTCAAGTTTTGTGTTTTCCAAAAATTCTTCAGGATTATCAGCCTGTTCCAAAATCTCAAGCAACTCCCTTATCCATCTGAAGTGCATACCTTCGGCTTTTTGCCCTTGTTTATATGCCCAGTGTGCCGCCACACCTTTTTCGGCAATTTCATGCATCTGATAGGTTCTGATTTGAACTTCGATACGTGTATTTTCAGGGCCGATAACGCCGGTATGAATAGATTGATATCCGTTTGGTTTCGGGGTTGAAATATAGTCTTTGAAACGTCTGGGCACCATATGATATTTACTGTGAATAACGCCGAGTGCCTGATAACAAGCCGCTATATCATCAACACAAATCCGAAACGCCATGATATCCGAAAGTTGTTCAAAAGACGCATTCTTCTGCTGCATTTTGCGCCAAATGGAATAGGGGGCTTTTTCACGTCCGGTAACGGTTGCTTCAATGCCGTTGTCAATCATATCTTGTTCCAAAGCTTCAATAATCTTCGGAATAATATCGCTTCCCTGTTCACGCAAAAAATTCAAACGTGCAATAATGGAATCATGTGCTTCTTTATAAAGTTCGGCAAAAGCGATTTCTTCAAGTTCGTCTTTAACTTCCTGCATACCGATACGCTCGGCAAGAGGCGCATAAATATCAAGTGTTTCTTTGGCAATACGTGC
>JAGCOI010000174.1 GCA_017645485.1 Alphaproteobacteria bacterium
CATCAATTTCTTCGTTAACCTGCATGGTACCGATGGTAGCCGCAAAAGAAGCGCCCGTGCGACCGGCCATAATAATCCCGACCATAATGGCCGCCATAATCCGTGTCATACCTATGGTCACCAAACTGGCAATATAAATTTGCGCACCGAACATCTGAAGTTGTATAGCACCGACAAACGCCAAAATCAATCCAACCATAAAACTGATGAGTGCCACAATCGGCACAGCTTGCGGACCGCACTCCTGCAAAGCAAACAAAAAATCAACGCGTCTTGAATTCGTTTTATGAAACACACTTGAGAACAAAGAGACCATCTGCCGCACTACAAAATCAAAGCCTTTATGAAAACTTTGATGCAGTCTCAAACAAAATCCGCCTATGGTCCCGAAAAAATCCTCTTTTGCCACATCTTGCGTTTTTGTTGCCACCGGCACCGTCTGTGAAAGCACCAACAATTCTTTAACACCGGCCGGCAATTCTTTCATTTCGATTTTGATTTCAAACAGTTGAGCTGTTTTATTTAGTTTAAGCAAAAATGCCAACAAAGAAGAATCCCATTGTTTCACATCTGATGCCTGCACCGAAATTCGGGTAATGTGATGTTTTTCGATAGCCGTAAACACATCTTCGGGCAAATCCTGATTTTGATAATCGCCCGTTAACCTGATATCTAAAACACCTTTTGATATATTAAAAGCAATCACACCCATCTCTTATCCGTTACCATTTTAAATAAGGCGAAGTCCCCTATTTTAAAGACATTCTTAATAAAGCGCAATTCTGCTCCACACAAAAAGCACATTGCCATCGTTCTTAATACCCGGCACATATGCCGCCTGCAAATCAACTCGGCCATACCCGATGCCGACCATCGGAAGCGGCAACGGAACGGGAATATAACTGTATTCATGACGTTGCGTTGCCCCAACGGTAAAACCGTAGCCGACCCGAATATCATGCCAAGATTTATTTTTCAAAAAAGCGTACCCGAACATCGTCTCACCATAGCCGTTTGAATCTTTAAAATACATGGCATATAAGCTGTGCCAATCACCATCTTCATCATAACGTGACATACCTAAACCGGCGCCCCACGGATTTTCATTGTATTTATCCAAATGCTCTTTATCATAGGTTAAACGATTGTGCCAGGCATATAAAGGCACATACACATCGTAAGAATGTTCACGCCATGTTTCAATCACATTGTATCGAATGGTACAATACCAATCGCCCAATGTTTCGCAAATTCCCGCATTTGCTCGAAACGGCAAAAGCATCAAACATAAAATTAAAAATTTAGATAAGTTTTTCATTACTCAAATCCTGTTTTTATTTTGTTGAAATAACATGTTGTAAGTTTCCGTCAGCCGCAATTTTATCAATCACGGCTTTTACATATTGGTCAATTTTTTTGCCCTCGCGATAATCCGCCAAAGCCACCATATGTGCGCGCCCGTCCCGATTAAGGCTCATTGCGCGTTCTTTTTGACCTTCTTTATACACGGCCAACGTATGACCGCCCGCTTTATTGAGCATCGCCATACAAGGAATATCCGTATTACCGTCACCGATATATAAAATATTTGTTAAAGGCACCGGTTTACATTCTTTCGAAACATGACGATTGACTCCTTCAATATCCGTCACATCCAAACATCCTTTGTTAATACGATAAATATATTGCGTTTTCGATGTGTAGTTCAAAACCATCGCCGGCCAAACGGCAGCACCGGTATCGTCATACAAAAAAGTAGATGCGAAAATTTCGGTAAACTCATGGGCAATAGCCGTTCCTTCAAGCATTTCTTTTAAGCCCGAAGAAATGATGAAATGTTGCAACTTAACACCTTTTGATTTGGCGTATTTATTTATTCTTTTAAAATATGTTTCAACGCCTTCAAAAAATGTAATGTCTTTACCATAGCTTCTGAAATCTTCACGTGTAATCGGCAAATTTCTTTTACGCGATTCATCAATCGTCGTTTTCATATAGGTTAAAATTTCATCGCCTTCTTGTTTTTTTGCCAAACCGTTTGCCGTATTCCAAAATTCCGAGGGTGTCATATTCAGTTTTTTGATAAAGCCGTATTCCTGCATATTACCCGGCACAAGCGTTCCGTCAAAATCATAACAAATAGCCATCGGTATCAATCGTCGCATCATCTTCTCCTATAACAGAACAAACGTCCAAATACAAATGGCATTTATAAAGGCCAACAACACCGTTAAAGAACCGATATCCTTGGCTTTTTTAGAAAGCGGATGTTGCTCTTTGGAAATACGATCAATACAAACTTCAACAGCCGTATTAACGCCTTCGGCAAATAAAATAAACCATAAAGAAAAAAGAAGCAGTGCCCGTTGTGTATTTGAAATATCTAAAATAAAAACCATCGGCATTAAAACCACAAAAAGCAACATTTCCTGTCTGAAAGAAGCTTCGGATTTTAAAATGCTGACAAAACCGTCATAAGAGTAAACAAAAGCGTTTTTAATACGCTTAATGCTGTTTTTCAATCTTTGTTTTTTTTCACTGATTTTGTGCATCATCTTAAACGGCTTTATTCTGTTTTTCATACCTTACAAAAGATGAAATAAAAATCAAGCTTTTTTCGCGTGTTCTTTACAACTGTTTTTTTATCGTGCAACGATGTAATGCCGTTTTATATGATGTTACACTTTCAGGCTTTGCCCGTTCTTTAGGAAACGGCCTTGATTTCA
>JAGCOI010000175.1 GCA_017645485.1 Alphaproteobacteria bacterium
AGTTTGTGATTATGGGTATAGATACAACTATTCCTTTATTGCAGGAAATTGTGACTGATGCAGATTTTATTGATGGTACATATGATATTCATTGGTTGGATAATTTTATGCAGAGGCGCCGTTCTTAAAGAATGCAAAAGCAACTGAATATTAAAAAGTTTATCATTTCAACGTTGTCTTTTATGGCAAATAACTGGATTTTGCTTTGTTTATTCGGAGTAGTTTTATTCTTTGCATCTTTTTTAAGTTTTAAATATGCATTTAGGCACCATCTGTCCATGCTTGGTTTATATGGTGTGTTTTGTTATATATTTTATTATTTGTTTGTCAGTCTTTATTACAATCAAAAACCGATTTTTACGAGTGAAAAAATAGTCAATTCTGTTGTAAAAATGTTTATCGTCTTTTTATTTTCACTTGCAATGATATTTATTTGTGATTTAGGGCTGAAATTGCTCAAATATATGGCACAATGGTTAATCGGTTTTCCTGATTTATATCAGTTGTTAAAGAACACATACCAATTTTTAAAAGCCTCGATGCTTGGTCAATTTTTAATTTATACGGTTTTAATTTGCTTTTTAACGTTTACGTTTTTTATTCCGGGTTTTGCGTGGGTGTCAACGTTAAACGGGAAAGACATATCCATATGGGGAGCTTATGCAAAAGTTCACGGTAATTATCTTGTAACCATGTTGTTAATGTTTGGTTTTTTTGCCGTTATTCCGTTTGTTGTTAATTTTTTTGTTGTTCCGAAACCGCTTTTTTTAGGTATATCACACGCCTTAATCAGTATGATACAACTGATAGGGTATATCAGATTATATGACTTCTTTTATCAAGAAGATCAGACTATTCAAATTTAAGAGCAACCGAAGTTGACATTCCGTTTGAACAAGCACGCTGTGCATCGAAAGGTTTGTATACGGTTCCGTTCGGACGTTTTTCAAAACTACGATTACGATATGCTTTTGTTACATCGGCGGTTCCGCGAGAAGATGCCTTTATGGCGATAAAACCCGGATTAAGGCCGCCCCAATCTATGGTGGCTAAATCAAAACATGCATCAGACGGTAAGCCTTCATAGATTAAAATGAAAGCATCATGATCTTCCGAATCAAACTGTGCTTTGGATTTTAAAATACGAATTTTGCCACCGAATGCGTTTAATAATGTGTTATTCGAAGTGAGCATATCTTCGGTAATGATGCCTGATTTTTTCATATCATTTGCGCTTAAATGATTATAGTTTCCATCATCGGCATACAAGGATTGTAAGCCATATACAATTGTTGTTATTTGCATCATTGTTTGATTGAGTTTATATTTTAATACACTGTCTTTATATGTGCTGTAAAAAGCAAGAAAGAAAGGATCAATACCGATGTAATCTTCAGGGGTTTGAGCCTTTTCAATAACAGAGCCGTATTTTAATTCAAGTTCATTATTGATATCTTCCAGTACGGCATTAATGGATGGTGTATTAAATAAAGCTAAGATTTCATCAAATTGCACTGGTTTCCCGTCTAATATAAAACCTTCTTGGAAATTACCTGTAGCCTGATGCGCTACGGCACCGTTTTGATAGGTGTGTAACATTAATTGAAAAGCCGCGCCGGGTGCTTGAGAAATTTGTTTTGAAGATAAACCTTTTTTCAAATGAATTTGAATGGCAATAACAGGTTGACCTTGTATATCCATCAATTTGGCATATGCAGATTTAAATAAATCTGAAAATTCCCACGCGTAATCCATTAAATCGCTTGAAATATCTTTGGTTTGAACTTGTTCGATAAGCAATTTACTGATATTTTGCATCAAATTTTTATATTTTAATTTAAATATGTCATTGATGTTAAATCCAAACGAAAGCATAGGTGTTTTTGAAATCGGATATAAGGCTTTGAAAGTTACACCTTCGTCTGATATTTTGAATTGTGAAGACATTTCATTGTCTGTATAAGATGAAATAAAGTATGGCGTAGAAAAACCGTTTATGACATTGAAATCCCCGTTGATATCCCAGATTTTTTTACCATTGGCAATCAAACGAGCATTTGAAGAAGTTAAATTATTCAATAAAATCGCGATAAATTTCTCTGTTTGATTATCTTTATTCGTCAAAATAAACGAATCAAGAAAACCCTGAAAAGTCTTATTTATGCCTTTATATGACAAAGTTAAAATGCTTTGGGGTTTGTTTTTATCAAATGCTTTAATTTTAGCAGTATCATCTTTAACGGCATATAAACTTTCGATTTTGAGGTTTTTAAAATCTTTGGTTAAACCTTCACTTGAATTTAATACAGAACAAACGGCTTGGAAATCCGTTTTAAAATTAGGATAAATATATTCACCTTTAATCTGGCAATCGGTATTAACATCTTTATACGTGGCATTATCTATGGTAAAGCAGGCTAAAACATTTGTCAGGGCATCAGGTGTCATGGTTTCGGCATAATGTTCCAATTTTAAAAGAAAATCATCATCTGTACATAATCTGCGCCCGAAAAGATGTGTGGTTGCATTTTCACGGATAAGAGATATTTCCAATTTATTGGCCGGTTCAAAAACTATTTTGACATCTTGTGTTTCATTGGCTTTATTTTTGATTTGAACAGGACCTAAAATTTTATTATTGACGTAGTGAAATGTGAGCGTCTGTCCGGGTAAGAAAAATAACAACTCGCCATTATTGATATTGTTGACAACTTGATATTGGTATGAAAGTTGTCCATTTGGATGATAGACCTTTGCAATGCCGTGCGGTATGAAAAATCTGCGCGGAATAGAGGCGCGAATTTGTTTGTTCGGGTAATAAGAACGCACCGGTCTGTTGCCGATATAATAAGCAATAGCAGCGGCTGTAGTAATGCAAAGAATAGCAAAAATACACGAGAGTACAAA
>JAGCOI010000176.1 GCA_017645485.1 Alphaproteobacteria bacterium
ATGCTTTTCAAAGGCACAAAAAAACGAAATGCCATGCAAATTTCGGAAGATATTGAAAACGTCGGCGGGCAGACCAATGCTTATACATCTCGTGAATTTACGGCTTTTTATGCCAAAATGCTTAAAGACGATATTGAACTTGCCGTTGATGTTATTACAGATTTTATCACATCTCCGACTTTTGATTTAACGGAAATGGCAAAAGAAAAAGAAGTCGTTATTCAAGAAATCAAGCAAAGCATGGACACACCGGATGATGCTGTATTTGATTATTTTCAACAAGATGCCTTCAAAGAATTGCCTATCGGTCGCACCATTTTGGGAACACCTGATATTGTCTACAATTTTAATGACGATATGTTGCGCCGTTACATGCACACCCATTACGCAGCCGAAAACATGGCTGTTGTAGCAGTCGGCAATCTTCAGCACGATACCTTTGTTAATTTGATTGACGAACGATTAAATAAACTGCAATCAAAAACGGATTTTACCATAGAACCTCAAACATATACCGGCGGATTTTCCATACAACAAAGAGACATTGAGCAAGTACACCTTCTTTTAGGTTTTAAGGGCATTGAATATAAAAACCCGATGTATTATCCTGTTTCCGTCTTTTCTACCGTATTCGGCGGCGGCATGTCTTCACGTCTGTTTCAACAAATCAGAGAAAACAGAGGTTTGGTATATACCGTATACAGTTTTACAAATTCTCATACTTTGGGCGGTCTGTTCGGTATTTATGCAGGTACAACGGCAAACGAACTAAACGAACTGATTCCCGTCGTGTCTGATGAAATTAAAAAAGTTTGCCAAGAACATATCACTCAACAAGAACTTGATCGTGCAAAAGCACAATTAAAAGCCAGTATGCTTATGTCGCTCGAAAGTTCTTCTTCTACAGCCGAAGTGCTTGCTCGGCAATATCTTGTTCATCAACGCATTATTCCGACAGATGAAATTATTAAACATGTCGAAAATGTCAGTTTGGATGATGTCAGACAGGCTGCACAAATGCTGTTTTCATCGGAACCGACATATACATTACTCGGAAATATAGATAAATACCCTTCTTACGATACATTAAAGAACAATTTACGATTTTAAATCTTTGTTATGAAATTGAGTTTATAATTAACGGAGAAAGGAAAAATACATGTCACGAGCGGAAGATATTTTTCA
Organism: Alphaproteobacteria bacterium; assembly: GCA_017645485.1. Taxonomy (GTDB): domain Bacteria; phylum Pseudomonadota; class Alphaproteobacteria; order RF32; family CAG-239; genus UBA1254. The sequence goes on from JAGCOI010000176.1 coordinate 1,186, forward strand.
AAAACTCATTTATTTCGGCGAAGATGCCTTAGATGAGTTTATCTTGAATATGCAAACCGAAGAACTCTTTTTAGATTTTAAAACAGCCATGTCTGATGGTAAAAATTTTAAAACTTTACACAAAGATGACAGACGTAATTTAGCCAAATCCATATCCGGATTCGGTAATTCCGAAGGCGGCGTCGTCGTTTGGGGTGTTTCCTGTTCTCGTGATGTTGAAATCGGTGATGTTGCCAAAGCTAAAGTCAAAGTTAAAAATGTACATCGTTTTTTAAGTTGGCTTGAAAACGCCATTTCCGGTTGTACCATTCCGAGCCATAACGGTGTCAGAAATCATATCATCAGCGCCGATAAAAACGGCGACGGGTTTGTGGCTACTTATGTTCCGAAGTCCGATATCACACCATTAATGACCACAACAGGATCCACCATTTATATTCGTTCCGGTTCAAACAATGTGCCTGCACCTTATGCCGTTATTGCCGGCATGTTCGGTAAACGCCCGCAACCGAATATCGAATTAGTGATTGAAGATCAAAAACTTGAAATTATGGAAAATATTGAAGAAGATATCTTATATCCGAATACCATAGATAATCCGCCGGAACAATATATTAAAATAAGTTTTTCGGTTATTGCGGACAATCAAAGCAATGCCATCGCAAAAGAACTTTATTTTTCTTGTTCCACCGTGCAGTCCGGAAGCGACTATAATAAGGTGCGTTTTTTGGGATATAATCAAATGGATGCCCTGTCCGGTATTTCCGGACACTTTAATTTGATGACAAAGCCCGAAATGCGTTTACCTCCGCGCGGTAAACTTAAATGTACCAATATGCAAATTATTTTATCCGCCTTTGCAGAAGGTGATTTTTGTATTAACGGTGTGATTGGTGCCGAAAATGCAACGCCGAAAGATTTTCGTATTTTCATGACAAAGAATCAGCTTCGTTCTTTTGTAGCTAAAGCGTTGAAAAATGAAGATTCAAAAGAGGTTTTATTACATGAATTTTTCACGGATTTTCTAAGGAGTTCTTAAAAAATGACGCCTCGTATAGAAATTTTTACGGACGGTGCTTGTTCCGGAAATCCGGGTATCGGTGGTTGGGGTGTTTTGCTACGCCATAAAGACACCGAAAAGCAATTATCCGGCGGTGAATTAAATACAACAAACAATCGCATGGAGTTAACTGCAGTGATTGAAGCACTTCAGGCCTTAAAAAAACCTTGCAATATTACCCTTTATACCGACAGCAAATATGTCATGAACGGCATAACGGAATGGCTTGCTAATTGGAAAAAGAACGGCTGGAAAACGTCTCATAAAAACGGTGATGTTAAAAATGTGGATTTATGGCAAGCTTTGGATGCCCTTGTTCAACGCCATGAAATTCGCTTTGTTTGGATTAAAGGTCATGCCGGTCATGCTCAAAACGAACTTGTTGATTCTCTGGCACGCGCTGAAGTTGAAAAATTAAAACAATCTGCCGATAAAGCATAAATTTATGTTTATGATTTGAATAAATAATTGATTTTATATATATCTTTTGCTTAAATGCTAAGAAAGATTGTATATTGAAAGGAAAATTTAAATGTTTTTCACACTGATTTTACTCTGTTCTTTATTTTCATAAAATCCGCACTTGCTAATCCGGCTTGTGCCGTTTGCACAATTGCCGTCGGTGCTTCGCTTGAAATTGCACGTCGTCTCGGTGTGGATGACAGTGTTGTCGGCGTATGGGTCGGTGCTTTTTTAGTCTTATTAGGCTATTGGACAATCAAATGGTTTGATAAGAAAGGTTGGTCATTTCCATATCGTGATGCTTTGCTGATTACCTTATCCGTTGCCATGATCGGTTTTATGTACTTAGGTAAATTATCTTATCATTCCGAAGTTGTCGGTTTTATTTTCTACCTTGATCCGTTTTTATTCAGCGTTATTGTCGGTGCTGTCATTTTTATCCTTTCATCTCATTTTTATCAATGGATGAAAAAGAAAAACGGCGGTCATGCCCATTTTCCTTTTGAAAAGGTTTTTGTACCGGTTGTTGCCCTGTTTTTGGCCAGTGCATATTTTTATTATTTTCCGATATGCCAACACGCGGCTGAAAGTTTATATCCGTTTTAACAACATATCATTTATCAGGAGATGCGCTCATGTATGAACAGATTGCAAGACCTGAACTTCTTGCCTTAATTACCAAAAACGAAAAAATTTTATGGCAAGGGCGTCCTGATAAAACATGTTTTTTGTTTGAAGCCGTTTTTAATCCTTTTTTGATTATAGCTCTTCTTTGGGGTGCGATTGATTTTGGATTTATTACCGCAATTTTTAAAACACAACAAAATATACCGACACAAATAAATCTGTTTTTCATCCCATTTTTTACACTTCATTTAATGCCTGTTTGGATATATTTGGCAGGCGTTATTTTTTCTTTTATGCGTTATAAAAATACAAGTTTTGCCATCACGGATCAAGCCGTATATTTATCCGGTGGTATGTTTACTCAGCAATATGAACGCAAACCTTTTGCCGAAATGTCACACGTTAATCTTTCGCGAGGCATCTTTGACCAATGGCTTGGTGTTGGTGATGTTGTACTTACCGGCAATCAAGACGGCTATAATACAAGGCATAACATTTTTCGTGGATTAACCATTTGTGACATTCGCGATTATCCCGAAGTTTATCAGCTTATTAAACGTTTGCAAACGGATATATATGCCGATACGATGTATCCGAACGACTTAAGACCGTCTGAAAACCATGGCTATACAACCCGATATACGCCCGATCACAAAAACGTGTACTTTTGAATCAGGGGTGGAAATTTCAACCGTTTGGCCGCGTTTTTTGTTATTTTCCGCATTCAGATTAATACCTAAATAAGCCAATTTTTCCATCACCAATCGACGTAAAATTGAACCGTTTTCACCGACACCTGCAGTAAAGACAATAGCATCAACACCACCTAATTCGGCAATATAACTGCCAATGAAATGAACAATGCTGTGAACGTACATATTCATAGCCAAAATACATTTTTCATCACCGTTTTCAAAACGTGTTTCCACATCACGATTATCCGAGTAACCGCAAATACCATACATACCGCTTTGTTTATTTAAAATCGTATTGACTTCTTCGGCAGATTTACCGAGTAATTTTTGCAAATGAAGCGCAATAAAAGGATCAATATCACCTGTACGCGTCCCCATAATGATACCGGCAAGCGGTGTAAAGCCCATACTGGTATCCACACACATTCCGTTGTCAACGGCGGCAATGGAAGCACCGTTTCCTAAATGGCATGTAATAATCTTACCTTTTTTACCGATAAGTTCTGCCGCCTTTTTAGAAACATAAGCATGCGAAATACCATGAAAACCATAACGACGAATTTTATACTTATCATAATATTCTGCCGGCAAAGCATACATAAAGGCTTCTTTTTTCATTGTTTGATGAAAC
>JAGCOI010000177.1 GCA_017645485.1 Alphaproteobacteria bacterium
ATAATTTTTCTTCAAGTTCATCGCCTAAGGCCGGAAAGACGATACAAGCTGCCAAAATAAAACGTAAATCAACATCACTTAAAGGCTGTTTGTTTGTTCGAATGTTCTTTTTCGGGGCGGATTTTGGCATGATGCTTTGCAAACCGTAAGCCTCACCGAGACGCTTTTTAATTTCTTGTGCGTAATACATACGCACATCCTTATCTTCAATTTTCATAACCTCTTCTTTAAGGTTTTTTTCAATTAAAGCCTTGCGTTCAGGTGTGTCGGCTGGTTGATTTTTCGTGTTTTTATCCCATAATAAATCAATAAGCGATGATGTGTTTGTGAAGAGTTTTTCAAATTCGCCGGCACCTTTGGCACGTAAAAATTCATCAGGATCTTGCTTGTCGGGTAAAAACATAAATTGCAAAGAATAGCCTGGCTTTAAGATAGGTAAAGCCCTGTCTATGGAACGAAAAGCCGCTTTAATGCCGGCATTGTCACCGTCAAAACATAAAATCGGTTCACCCACGACTTTCCATGCTGTTTGAATTTGATCTTCCGTTAAAGCTGTACCCATCGGAGCGGCGGCGTAAGGAAAACCGAATTTATCAAGTGCTATTACATCCATATAGCCTTCGCATATAATCAGGCGTTTGTTTTCATAGCCTGCATCACGTGCAAAATTGTAATTGTAAAGCATTTTACGCTTATTGAACAGCGTTGTTTCCGGTGAGTTTAAATATTTCGGTTGCCCGTCGCCCAAAATACGTCCGCCGAAAGCAATCGGACGATTTTGCCTGTCAAAAATAGGAATAATGACGCGGTTATTGAAAAAGTCGTGCGCCGTTTTGCCTCTGTCTTGCGGTGTGACGATTAAACCAAGCTCGGCCATATCAAATTCATTAACGTCTTTTGATTTAAGAAATGCTTTTAAAGCATTGTTATCGGGAGCAAAGCCTAAGCGAAATTTTTTAATTAAAGAATCATCTATGCCGCGATTGTAAAAATATTCCAAACCTTGCGCACCGACAGGCAAACGAAGTTGTCTTTCATAGAATGTGGTGGCGAGTTCCATAATTTCAAAAAGTGATTGGCGTTTTTGGTTGTCAAGAGAATTTTCTTTTGAAAATTTAGGCATCGGTACACCGGCTTTGTGTGCAAGTTTTTCTACGGCATCCATAAAAGGCAAGCCGTTTGCTTCCATTTCAAACCGCACAATATCACCATGAGCACCGCAACCGAAACAGTGGTAAAAACCTTTGGCTTCGTTGATGGTAAAAGAAGGTGTTTTTTCATTATGAAAAGGGCAAAGGCCGGTATATTCCCGACCTTTTCTTGTCAGCTTAACTTTTTCGGAAACAACATCAACAAGCGAAAGCTTGCTACGTAATTCATCCAAAAATTTTTGCAAATCGCCTTGCATATACAGCCTTTTCTTAAGCTAAAAGAGATTTAATCAGACCGGAAACGGCAGAAAAATCCATCTGTCCGGCATATTGGGCGCGCAAAATTCCCATCACTTTTCCCATATCTTTGACAGATGATGCGCCTGTTTCTTGAATAACTTTTTTAACGGCTGCCTGAATTTCATCTTCGGATAATTGTTTGGGTAAAAATCTTTCAATGATTTTAATTTCGGCTTCTTCTTTTTCGGCGAGTTCCGGACGACCGCCTTTAATAAACATTTCAATAGATTCGCGGCGTTGTTTAATCATTGTTTGCATCATGGCAAGCAAGTCCGAATCTTCGGCTTTTTCTTTGCCTTTTCCTCGTGCATCGACATCTTTTTCTTTTTGCCCGGCAATAATCATGCGGATAGCATTCATTTCAAGCGTATTTTTTTCTTTCATGGCTTCTTTTAAAGCATTTTGAATATCTTCGCGTAACATATTTTTCTCCTTTTATAAATTATCTGCGAAAGTTATTTGAATATTTTTTTTGTATGGAGTCGGATTATTGATAATAATCGTAAAAGGTAGTTTGTAGTTCGGTCGTGTGCGCTGTTGCGGCAAATAATGGGTTGTATCCAAAAGTGTGTTACCGAACTGATCAAAAACAACAACTTTGAGCGGCAAAACAAACATTTCATAAGGTGTCGGATTATTGATAATACCGGTCAGTTTAATTTTTGAAACATTATTGATAATCACTTCTTGTGTTTTGATGTTTAAAAGTTGCAGATTAACGCCGTCATAAATGCTTTGCATATGTAATTTATCATACAGTTTTTCGGCCTTTGGTACAAAACGTACAACGTCATAACGCATCAAACATAAAACAGCGCTCATAAGAGCCAATACAAGTAATATCAAAAAGTAGTTGATGGTGTATTTGTACAGAGTTGAATGCACAACACGCACTTTGGCTGAAACGGGTAATTGATCCGAAAATAAATTGCTCGTGGCTTTAGAAACACGTTCAAACATTTTTGTAAGATCAGCATCTTGCAACGATTTTTCAAGGGGTTCTTCCTGCAGAATATCATTAGGATATGTTTTAAAAACTTCACTGCAGGCATGGCAACGCATTTTGATTCCGTTTTCGGGAATCTTAATGTTTTCAATTTTATACGTTGCTTGGCATTTTGGGCATTTTATCAACATTTGTTTTTAAGCTCTTGTTGTTTATTTCACGATGGAAAACATAATAAATACAAAAAAACATAGAATCAAAGAAAAAAAGTGTTTTATTAAATGTATAATTTGATGTATGTTGTGAAAAAAGATAACGGAGGTTTTATGGATACACATAAAAATATGCTGACAGAACCGATTGTGGATCTGAAAAATGTATGTATTAGTTATGGCAAAGATCCCGATGTTTTAAGTAATGTCAATTTGAGTTTGGATAAAGGATCTTTTCATTTTTTAACCGGCAAATCCGGTGCCGGCAAAACATCGTTGCTGTCGATGATGTATTTAGCCTTAAAACCGAGTAAAGGAACTGTTTTTGTTTTTGGTTCCAATATCGGTTATGCCGGGCGTGATTCGATGGCGATGCTGCGTCGGCGTATCGGTGTTGTCTTCCAAGATTTCAGACTTTTGGAACATTTAAGCGCATATGATAATGTGGCTGTTCCTTTACGAATTCGCGGAATGAGCGAAAATGAAATCAAAAAACGTGTCAAAGAACTGTTAAAATGGGTTGAATTAGAACAGAGCATGGATAAAATCTGCTCTACGTTATCAGGCGGTGAAAAACAGCGCGTAGCAATTGCACGTGCCGTTATCAATCGTCCGGAAATTTTACTTGCTGATGAACCGACGGGTAATGTGGATAATGATATTGCCGCCAAGCTCATGAAACTTTTTGTCGAATTAAACAAACTTGGAACGACGGTGGTTATTGCCACACACAGCAAAGATTTGATTGCTGAATATAACTATCCGCAAATTCATTTGGAAAATAAAAGTGTAAAAGTTATTCCGGCATTAAGGAGGAGCGCACATGAAAACTAAGTGGTTCGGTTTTAATCGGTCGGAATTGCCTTTACAACATGATAAAGCAAATTTATTTTTACAAATTTCGACAGCTATTTCGGTGTTTTTGTTTGTGATTACTTTAGCCGCATATTTTATGATTTCATCAGTTATTTTATCATGGAATAAAAATATTATAGACGGGTTAACCGTTCAAATTATGCCCTCAACGGATACGTTAAGTGCTGAGGAAAACACCATGCGCATCAACAAAGTGATTATGTGTGTCGAAGGTTGGAGCGGGGTAGACAGAGTTCGCCTGATATCTGATCAAAAAATTAAAAAGTTGATGTCGCCATGGCTTGGTTCAGATGCAGATATTAATGCCTTGCCGCTTCCGAAACTTCTCGATGTAAGGCTGAAAAACGGAAAAACATTTGATTATGAGGCGGCTAAAGAATCGCTTGCAGATGTAGCACCTTATGCATCAATAGATAATCATGGTATTTGGCTTAAAAAGTTAATCAAGAGCGCTCGATCGTTAAAAGTTTTATCGTTATTTATTTTGGCGCTCGTCTTAACGGCTTCGGTATTTTCACTTTTTTATGCGGTTGGTACAAGTTTGAGAGTACATCAGCATATTATTGAAATTTTGCATATTATGGGGGCAACGGATGGCTATATTGCCAAACAATATGCACATATCAGTTTTGTAATTACTTTTATATCCGCACTTGTCGGTACTATTATTGCCGTTGTGGCTTTGTTTGCCGTTTCAATGCTTTCCGCGGGATTGGAAAGCGGTTTAATCGGTGCGGCATCATTAACAGGAACACATTGGTTTGTGTTGTGCCTAATGCCGTTGTTGACGGCTGTTATTTCAACAGGCATGTCGTATTTATGTGTAAAAAGAACTTTAGGGAAAATGCTTTAAGATGATACGAACAAAATTTTTGATACGTATATATGTTTATTTTTTGGTGCTTGTTTGGTTCGGCGGATTTATCATTTTTCAACAATACATCAGAAAACAACCTGTTGACTATTCTCAAAAGACAGACGCTATCGTTGTGTTGACCGGCGGTAAAAATCGTATACATGAAGCTGTGCAATTGTATAATGAAAATCTTGCTGATATATTATTTATTTCAGGTGTGGGCAAACACGTAAACGTTAGGTCGTTGGAACAGCAACATCAAATTCATTTTATGCGCAACACGGATAATGTGTGGCTTGGTCGTGAGGCGACAAATACAATTGAAAATGCGATAGAGGTCAGTGAAGTGATACGACGAAACAACTTAAAATCCATTCGTCTTGTAACTTCATATTACCACATGCCGAGAAGTGTTGAAGTTATTAAAGCTTTAACGCCTGATGTTAAAATTTTGGAACATCCGGTTTATTCGCCGAATGTGTCGAAGCGTTGGTGGAAAAGGCCGAAAAGCTTTTATTTGATTGCTTCGGAATATCATAAGTTTTTGTTTGTTTATATTAAAAATTTAATTTTGAACTTTATTTGAGAGGACTTGCTATGATTTATATCAGATCATTAATTACTAATATTTGCTTTTTTACGGTTATGGCAATCGGTTGTACGGCAACACTTTTTGTTGGCCCCGTATCACGTAAAGGAACTGTTTATCTGTGGGATAGAATGGTTATGCCGACAATTTTTTGGTTTGTAAAACATGTCGCAGGCTTAAAAATGGAATACAGAGGGCTTGAAAATGTTGCAAAAAAGCCGGTTTTATATGCCTGTAAACATGAATCGGCTTTGGAAACATACGCTTTTACGCAACCTGCACCGACATGTACGTATGTTTTGAAAAAAGAATTGGCTTATATGCCGTTTTTCGGATGGACACAATATTTTTACGGTATGGTTCCCGTGGATCGCAAAGGTGGCGCAAAAGCCATGAAAAATATGCTCAAAGGTGTTGCCAAGATTGTTGCGGAAAATCGTCCTGTTGTTGTTTTTCCGGAAGGGACACGTTGTAAACCCGGAACAACCAAAGGCTATAAGCCCGGCTTTTTGTTTTTAGCTGAAAATTTGAATTTGGATGTTGTGCCGGTTGCCGTTAACACGGGATTGTTCTGGGCAAAAAGTTCATTTTTGCGGTATAAAGGAACGGCGGTTATTGAATTTTTACCGCCGATGAAAGTTGAAAAACATCAAGATAAAAAAGCCTTTATGGATAAGCTTGAAGCGGTGATCGAGGCAAAATGCAAAGAACTCAATGATGAAGCTGTTCAAAAATATCCGTGGGTTAAGAAAAATTTAGGAGCATAAATCTTATGAGAGTTTTGGTCGGTTTGTCCGGCGGTGTTGATTCTTCGGTTACGGCCTGCCTTTTGAAAAAAGCGGGTTATGAGGTTGTTGGCGCAACCATGTCGATATGGGATAAGGAAAAATTTAAGAATTTACCGACATCATCTCTTAAAGATGCTTGTTTTTCGCCGCATGAAGAACAGGATATCGAGGCGGCACGTGAATTGTGTAAAAAGTTAGATATTGAATACCATGTCATAGATTGTGCCAAACAATATCAGGAATTGGTTTTGAAAAATTTCAAAGAAGAATATTTGGCCGGACGCACACCGAACCCGTGTGTGATGTGTAATTCAACAATTAAGTTTGAAGCATTGCCGAGAGGGGCCAAGGAACAGGGTATCGTATTTGATAAATTTGCAACAGGGCATTATGCGCGTCTTTCATTTGATGAAACATTAAAGCGCTATCGGTTGCGCTCTGCCAAAGACGCTAAAAAAGACCAGAGTTATTTTTTATATCGTTTAAGCCAAGAACAACTCTCTCGCGTTTTAATGCCGCTCGGTGATTATACCAAAGATGAAGTGCGTGAAATTGCGCGTGAATACGGGCTTAAAGTCAGTGATAAGAAAGACAGTCAGGATTTTTATTCCGGCGATATCAATGATATTTTAGGTGCAGACAATGTTGAAGGTAATTTTGTGAACACGCAGGGCAAAGTTTTGGGAAAGCACCAAGGTATTTGGCATTATACCATCGGGCAGAGAAGAGGACTTGGCGTGAGTGCCGACAGACCGCTTTATGTTTTGGCGATTGATAAACAAAAAAATGAAGTCGTTTTGGGCTATGAAGAAGAAGGCTATAAAAAAAGCTTGACAGCGTATGATTTACGGTGGCTTTCCGTGCCTGAAATAACAAAAGAAACAACCGTTTATCTTAAATTGCGTTCCTCTCAAATGCCGTTTGAAGCATCTTTGATACCGGAGCAAAATGATACGGTTAAATTGGAATTTTATACACCGCAAAAGGCCGTTGCTTTAGGCCAGTCTGCCGTTTTTTATGACGCTGACGGATACGTTTTAGGTGGTGGTATCATCAAATCGGCTTAGAAGAGTTTTTTCATAAATTCGGTTGTCTAAATGCAAAGCATTCTTGCAAAATTAAAATAAGAATGGTAGATTGCCGAAATATGTTGATTAAAAAGGAATAACAAAATGCAACCCAATCATACATCACAGGTGGTTTTATACGGGCATCATGCCGTTTTTGAAGCGCTCAAAAATCCGAAGCGTAAAATTATAAAGGTGTTGGTTAGCCCTGAAAATGAGGCCCTTTTTAAAAAAGAATTTCCGTCTGTGATGTATCAACGCGCTGATAAAAAAGAAATTGAAAAACTGATTGGCGTCAATGCCGTTCATCAGGGTTTTGTACTGATAACAAAACCGCTTGAGACAACATCTTTAGAAGATGTGATAGACCAAACGGCTGAGGAATCAAGATGTGTTGTGTTGATTTTGGATCAGGTTACGGATCCGCAAAATATCGGTGCGATTATGCGCTCTGCCGCGGCTTTCGGGGTTAAAGCCATTATTGTTCAAGATAAAAATGCACCGATTGAGGGTGGGGCTATGGCTAAAGCTTCGGCAGGAACCATAGAATTTATGCCTGTTGTGCGTGCAACAAATTTGTCGCGTGCCATTGAAAGCTTAAAAAAAGC
>JAGCOI010000014.1 GCA_017645485.1 Alphaproteobacteria bacterium
AAAACAAAGAAAATACCTATACAGATTGATGCGACAACGGCATTCGGTTCAACACATTCGACAACTTGTTTATGCTTAAAAGCCTTATGCTATTTGTATAAATCAGGTTTTCAACCCAAACGGATTTTAGATGTCGGTACAGGCTCCGGTATTTTGGCAGTGGCGGCTGCTAAAAGATGGCATGCGTTAAAACCGTCAATTACAGGCGTTGATATTGATAAAGAATCACTTAAAGTGGCATGTGAAAACGCCCTTCGTAACAAAGCCTCTCAATTTATGCAAACAGCTTACAGTAACGGCTTAAAAGCAAAAATCGTATCTCAAAACGGGCCGTATGATTTGATTTTTGCCAATATATTGGCGCGTCCGTTAATTAAAATGGCGCGTGATATGTCAAATAAGATAAAACCCGCAGGCTGTGTTATTTTATCCGGCTTTATGGATACACAGGAAAATTGGGTTTTGAAAGCTTATGAAAAACATGGTTTTAAGCGTGTTAAAATATATTATGAGGAGCATTGGTGCACAGCCGTTATGCAAAAAAAAGAAGTTTTGCATGATATCAGGCAAAACCTTGAGCCGACACAAGCTTTTTTGATTGAAAAAAACAATATGTTTTTAAGCGAAGATGTGTTGGATTTTGAAAATAAAATTTTGGAATTAACCGGTTTTACCGGTTCGGCGGGTGTGCTTGTGTTAACAAAAGACAAAACTTTTTTGATTGTTGACGGACGCTATACGCTTCAGGCTAAAACGCAGGTTTTTCAAGGTGTGGAAGTTGTTGAAAGCCAAAACTTTTTTGAAACGCTCAAAAATATTTTATATCAATACGCCATTAAAACGGTGCGTTTTAATCCGTGGTGTGTTTGCCAAAGTAAAGCAGATAAACTTGCCCAAGCGGGATTTTGTTTGAAGGCTGACGCAACGGTTGCGGCAAGCAATATATATGCGCCCGATAAAGTATTTATGCATGCTTTGCGTTTTAGCGGCGTTTCTTGTAAACAAAAAGCGGATATGGTTGCAAAGGCGATTCCTTTAGGTTTTGATGCGCTTTTAATTTCATCTGCCGAGGAGGTTTCGTGGCTTTCGAATTTACGGGCGCATGATTTGCCTTGTTCGCCCATCTACAGAGCCTTTGGATTGCTCAAGAAAAACGGCATCCTTAAAACCTACGGATGCCATCAAATGAAAAATCTGGCGGCTGATTTGAAAAAGTGCAAGCATATTGTTTATGATAAAAACAGCACACCTTATGCTTTGGTACAAAGCCTTGAAAATGCCGAAGATATAGGTTTTGATTTTATTGCCAAACAAAAATTGCAAAAAAATCCGGTTGAATTGCAAGGATTTATTAACGCGCATATCAGAGACGGTGTTGCATTGGTTCGGTTTTTATATTGGCTTGAAAGCAATAAAACGGTTTCGGAATTGGATATTGTGCAAAAATTGCACGAATTGAGGCAAAAAGGCAAACATTATTTTTCTGAAAGCTTTGAAACGATTGCCGCCATCGCTTCGAACGGTGCCCTAGTGCATTATCAGCCGACCGCTAAAACAAACAAATATCTCAAA
>JAGCOI010000178.1 GCA_017645485.1 Alphaproteobacteria bacterium
GTGACGCCCGAAAAAGTTTATTCGATGATGGAAGCCAGAAAATCGACGATAGACAGTTTGTCGGAATTGTCGGTTATCTGCCGTGTGATAACCATTCGTGAGCGTATTGAGCAGGAAGCCGAGCAGGGTAATTTTAATAATCCGATTTTGGAAAAAGTTTCGGAAGTGTGGAATGCCAGTATGGACCGCGTTTATAAAAATACACACTATATGATTGTGAGCGTGGCGGACAGAAAAGATGCTTTGAAAGATTTGAATTATGCCTGCCAATCGATTATTGCAACACTCGGTGAATACGGTATTTTTCAGATGTATGAAAATGCTGAGAGTGCGGCCACGGACAGTCCGTTTTATGTGTTTTCGAAGTTGTGCAGTCCGGTTTCGATGCCGGAGCCGAAAGTGCGTAAGGCAAAAGGTGCCGAACTCAACGAAATGCTGACCGCCGACCATATCCATTTTACAAAAGAAAAAGGTATTATCCGCTTTTTCTCTGGTAATAAGGAAGTGTATGAAGCCGTGATGGGTATAAGAACAACGGGCGATTATATGGACGAGAGTATGGTCGTTTCGCTTCTTTCGATTGATTGCGAACTTGTGTTGATGCACAATATCAGACCGATTTTCAGGCCGCAAGCCAGAATGCTGCTTATTCAACAACAAAGAATGGCCGCCATGACGAATTTTTCGGGCGGTGTGGTTGATCAATACAGCGAAGCGTTATCTGCCATTGAGGACAGTGATGCCGATTATCAGGCTTTGACCGAATATGCCATGACGATTATATTAAAAGGCACAAACGAGGAAGAATTGGATTTCGGCGAAAGCGAAGTGCAACGTATTTGCCGTACGTTTTCGGTGACACCGGTGCGCGAAGGTTGGGTTGCTCAGGCATCATTTTTCAGCCAATTTCCGACTTATGATACTTATCCGAGAACATATCGCTATTTGTCGCGCGTGGTGGCGCTTGCCATCAGTTTTGATAAGCCTGCGGAAGGTTTTTCGAAATCTGACTGGGGACCGGGGGCTATCAGCGTGTTTCGTACGATGTCGGGTTCGGCCTATCGTTTTCAATTTCATGTTTCTTCGGAAGAAAGCGCCGTGGCGCACTGTTGTATTATCGGTCCGACCGGACAAGGTAAGACGACTTTGCTTACGTTTTTGGCCGGTCAGGCTATGCGACATGCCGATTTGAAAGTGTTTTTCTTTGACAGACACAGAGGTGCGGAAATCTTTACGCGTGCCATCGGCGGGGCTTATGTGGGCTTTGACGGTGATAATAAAAATGTGTCGCTTAATCCGTTTGATGCGGCCGATACACCGAACAACCGCGCGTTTTTAAGACGCTGGATGAAGGCCATTACACTGACCGATGATGCTTTGTCGGAACGCGAAATTGCACGTGCCGTGACGACCGCGTTTGACTATTTGCGCCCCGAAGAACGTGTGATGAAAAATTTGTATAAGAGCTGTTTTTCACCGACCGGTAATATGCGCCGCGAGATTTATCGCTGGGTAAACCCTGACCAATACGGTAATATTTTTAATGCCGAAAACGACAGTTTGGATTTGAAATCGAAGCGGTTTATGGCGTTTGATTTTACACATATTTTTGAGGACGAAACTTTGGCGCCGGCCGTTATCAGTTATATTATGCACCGTATTCAGAGCGAGACGGGCGAAACGGGCGTGCCGTCGCTGATTATGATTGATGAAACGGCGCCGATGTTAAAGCACCCGATGTTCAGAGATTATTTTATGATCGGGTTGCAAGAAGGTCGTAAAAAACGGCAAGCCTATTTGTGCGCATTCCAACAGCCGAATATTATTGATAAACTCGGTGTGGGCGAGGTTATCAGAGGTCAATGTCAAACCATTTTGTTCTTCAGAAATCCGCAGGCCATGCCCGAAGATTATGCCACATGGAACTTAACAAAGAGCGAACTTGATTTTGTGTTCGGTCGTTCGTATCGTGATTTTCCGTATGCCATTTTGCTTTCGCGTCCGGCAACGGGTGAGTCCGTTGTTTTGGATGTGAACTTA
>JAGCOI010000179.1 GCA_017645485.1 Alphaproteobacteria bacterium
CATTTCAATATCTTCCGTTTTATCATCTTCACTGAAAAGAACCTTTTCCAAATTGCCGAACACATCTTCAATCGCTGCAGAAAATTGCCTTGCTTGAGGCAGTGTCACCACCAAACTTTCAATCATTTGTTTATAAAGCGGTAAAAGTAACGGCTGATTAGACACAACCGAAAAGGCGCTCACAATCATTTCATGAATTTTTGCAACCGCTTCATTCGTTTTTTGCATTTCTTCTGCTTCATGAAACGAAATATCCGTTTCTATACCGAGTGTTAAATTCCTTAATTTTTCCTGTTTAAGCAACAAAACCGCTTGCATAACGATTTCGCGATCAATATCTGGGGCAAAATCCGCCAACATTTCAAACGGCATTTGTTCACAAATTAATTCGGCTTTAATTTTTAAAACATCACCCACAAAACGCTGAAAATCATTTTGTCTGTCCTGATTTCTGAGAGTTCCGAAGTTTGTTTTTTTAATCACTGCGGTTGCCGTTTCACTGGGGTTTGCATTTCCCCTCATAATATCCGACACACCGGTAATTTCATAAACCGCTTGAACAAGCATTTTCCGACGCTCACTTAAAACCTCCAATGTTTGAACATATTGTTCAATCGGTGCAAACTCCATCACACCGCCTATGCCGCCTTTTTCTCTTAATTTTTCAAAATCCGAAATTTCAACAAGCGTCACATCTTTATTTAAAATATTCGCAAGTTCGGGAAAACTGCCGTCATAAGCACCCGAAATTTTTAAGGCCTGCATAATTAATTTCATACGCGAATTAACCCCGTCCAATTCATCAAGCAAACACTTAATTTGCACATAATCCGGAACGGGAATAATACCGTCATTGGCAAGCGTTGCAAACACAGTTTTTGCAAAAGGATAAAAACCAGAAAGTTTGAGAACATCATCATCTATGCGCAAAAAAGTTTCCTTAATTTCTTTTGAAAGATACAACACTTTTCTTTCTTTTTTTGCCCAAATACGATATATATCCGTCACACAATCCAATTCGTCTTGTCCCTCTTTTGTCATCACAAAAAAAGGTTCAACCCATGCGCCGAATTGTTCAATCACTTCCCCTTTGGTCATCTCAATTTTTTGTGCGACCCATGCCACATCTTCCCAAACTTTCACATTCTGCACATCAAAAATAAGCTCTTTCGGGTCCATATAATTTGTCTCAACATTAACCGTTTCCAAAATTTCCTGCGGCATTTTTACCGCATTGTCATTTTGTGCCGACAGATGTCCTATATCTTTAACAACCGGCTGAATTTTTTCAAAAACGCACCCCAAACCCGAAATCAGATAATCATTACGTGCATACTTTATCACACCGTCAAAGTCCTGACTTTCCATATTTGCAACCAGAGCTTTTTCCAAAATCTGACATGCCACGTCCTGCACGGCATTTTCTTTTTTGTTTTTACGTTTCACATAAGGCTTCGGCGGCTTAAAATACACAAACGGTTTTAATGTTTCAATCGAACTCCAAAACACATTTTGTTTATTTTTATTATTTTCGTTTTTATAATATTTTCTGATTTCTTCCACCAAACGATGATAATCAGCCCATTGTTCCTCCGCTTTGGTTAATTTTGCAATCCATTTTTCCACAATATTATTTACCATCTAAAACCCCCAATAAACTGTTTTCTCTAACAACGACCAACCCGTCAACTGCCGGCAAATCATCCCATTTAAAATAAATCACATGATCACCGCTTTTAACGCTTTTTACATTTTCGCCGACACAAACCACCATACCTGACTTTGTGTCATTGTCATCTTCCCTGATAATGATGTTTTTTTTAACTTCATCCGGTTTAATAAACACCCGATCCAAAATCGCTTTCATCAATTTTTCTCCTCAAAATAACTTTTTACCATCCGTCCGTTGTTTTAACACGAAATAAACTTTCGATATCAACGCCGGCAAAACCGACTTTTTGAACTTTACCGCAATCATACACGGGCTCTGCAAATGTCAAAACGAATGCATCTGCTTTATCCGGTGATCTCCCGAGACGTTCCTTAATTTTATCTTTGCTTTCAAGCTGCAACCGTCCTTTATAATCATAACTTTTACAAACCGAACACAAATCTTCCAACAGTTCATCATCTCTAATCACTTGCACCCCTTCTTCCGATTTCAACCATTCATTTGCAAGTCCCCACATTTCGGCGCGTTTGTTCACATATCTGTCATCATTAATGGCTTTTGAACCAAAATTCACACCGCGCACGATTTTTCCAAACCCCCTGTCTTTCAATATATCATACACACCGGCCCCAGTATTTCCCAAATCCAAAAAAATTCTTTTCGGTTTATCTTCATTAATCACTTGCGTTAATTTATTTGCCAAATCGACCGTACTTAATTTTGAAAAAGTATCTATCTTATAACAATACCTGCCGCGACGATAGCAAAATACGGTCTTATCATCTCCGAACCGTGCAATATCCACCCCGATAACAAGCGGTGATGTGCTCACACATATTTTCACATCAAACGCTTTCATCACGTCTTTGACCGCAATTAATTTATTATCACCTGCTTTAACCGGTGCACCGAGCCATATATGTTCGTAATCTTCCAAATTTTGCGCTTTACACTTTAAAGCCAAATATTTAATTTCTGAGGAACAATACGGATTATCATAATAATTCACTTTCACAACAAGCGTACGCTCGTCGGCATTTAAGGCAAGCGCCTTCCAAATCGGATCATTTTCTTCTTCCCTGTTCATTGAAATCCATATTTCAGAACCCTTTTTACGAATGGTCGGATTTAAGATATCCCAGCTTTTTTTTGAAATACTCTGCCCTTCTTCAACCCAACAAACATCAACACCCTCAAGCGATTTAATATTTTGACTGTTTTGATCTTTTAATCCCTTAAATATAAACTTTGAACCTGTCAGTACATTTTCAATTCTGTCTTCATAAAACTTAAAATCATCAAATCCGTAATAATCCGCTCTGTCTTTTAAAAGTTTATAAACCGAATCTTTAATTGAATTTTGAACTTCACGCACGCATGCAATCAAAAATTTGCCCATTCTTGCCTTAATAATCAAGCTGTCGGCAAAAGCAAAACTTTTACCGCCGGCACGTCCGCCCCAATAAAGTTTATACCTGTAGTTTTCGGTCAAAAGAGGTTTAAATTTGACAGGTATTTTCACATCAACCGTTAACATTTTTGCATCAATTATCAAATTTTATTTTTCAACATCTTCCGTTTTTGTATCCGAAAATTCGACCAAAGCCGTCTTCATATCAAAACTTTTTCCGTTTTCCGTTTTATCCGACCAACCAAAATTTTTAAGCGCAAAAACATCTCCGCTGTTTCCCCTTTTAATCAGTCGTTTTTCATAAGCGTGCTGAACACGTAATTTAGCCTTTTTAATCAGCGAAAAATAAACATCATCCGGACCATAATCGCGAAGTGTTTCTCTTGAAATATTCAAAGCCAGTGCCAAACCTGTAATCGTCACCGGTTCTTCATCTTCAACGCAACCGTCAAAATAGGCCTCGATGGCTTGTTCTAAATCTTTTGCCGATTTAAATTTTAATGTTTTTTCAGATGCCATCTTCACTCTCAAAATCACTTTTTATACCCGTGTTCTCACCTTATTTAAAAAAAAGCGCTTACCTTGAAGCGCTTTTTTCTTTTGTCCTTTTTTAAGGATATAATATATATATCATATTTTTCAAATCTTGTCAAGACCTGTGTATAACCAATGTAATAATTTGTTTTTACTGAATAAATCAGTCATTTTTTAAAAGTTAACAAAATAATTTTCTTATATTTATTTCTGTTACTTAATTTTGGCGAACGCGCAATCTGCAAAATAGAACGCCACGGTGCATCAGCCAAATCACATACTGTTTTCAAATCTTGTGTATGTGTTAAAAAATACACAGCCTCTCTGCGGCGTTTTTTCTGCCTGATTGTTTTCGGGCAATACGCATAAGCATCTTTAACGGCCAAAGCCAAAACAGCTTGAAACAAACGCCGTATACGCCAACTTTCAATTATCTGCCATGTGCGTTTTTCATCTTCTTTTATCATTTATTGTTTTCTTTCGTTGATATATAATAACAAACCAGATTATCCAAAGCTTTACAAAGCATGGCGACAAATAATTTCATATCGCATTGATGCCCTTCAAGTTCTTTATTTTCCAAAACAATTTTTTGAACGACGAACCTTAAATGTGAAGGTATTTGCGCATATGCCTTCAAAAACAAATCTTTTTGGGCGAGCTTACTTTCAATCACACTGACGGGAACATTCCCTTTAGAGTTTACGCGCAACCAATCAGACACACCTTCCGATAATATATGGCTGTTCATATAGCTGTAAAACAACAATTGTGCGGCCCACAGCCTTTGTTCTGCACTTATATTTATATTATCGCTTTGCAAACGTCCTTTTTTATACCATTTCTCCAAAACGCTTTTTTTCATTTTTCCTCCTGCTTTATAAATTAAAAACCAATATAAAAATATTATATATTTCTTATATTTTCAATAGGAAAAATATTATTTGCACACCCCATATATTTGTGATATATCTTATTTATTCTTCATTTTTATAAGGAAAAAACCATGGATGCTGATAAAATTCGTTTACATATTGCGCATTTAATTAAAGAAAAACATAAAAATCTTCGGGCTTTATCTCTTGCCATAGGCAAAAATGAAGCTTATTTACATCAATTCGTTCATAAAGGTTCACCCATGCGCCTGCCCGAAGAAGATCGCCGTAAACTGGCTTCTTTGCTTGATGTGGATGAACAGGATTTAACCGACATTAAATTACCGAAAACGTTTTCATCACCGACTATTCAATCAAAAACGGCCTTACTTGAAATGCTTGGGGCAGATACCAATTCAGGAACGACAGGCTTTTTCTCTTTACCTATTGAAGATTTTTCAAATTTAACGTCTGTATTGCCGAATATGGTTAAAATCCTGCGTATTTCGGGTGATGCGATGTTGCCAACTCTTAAAGATGGCGATTATGTCTTATCGGATACCTCCGAAAACTCTTTTTCGGCGGACGGGCTTTACGTCATCGTCTTAAATAACAGATACACGGTCAAACGCGTACAGCAAATTTCAAACGACAAATTATTACTCATTTCCGACAATACGCATTATCAAAGTGTTTCTGTCTCAAAAACAGATATCACCATATACGGCAAAATAATCTGCATTTTCAAAACGGAAAAAATCGGATAACCCTATATTTGAAGGCCTGCAATCATGAATAAATACGAACAACTTGTTAAACAATTTCATGAACTGATGGAAATGGACATTGATGCTCCCTACACGGCTGATTTGTTGCAATTGCGCAAAACACTTATTAATGAAGAAGTCTCTGAACTTAACATTGAAATAGACACACTCATAAACGAGCTTCAAACAACCGGTCAAATAAATCCTCAAACCAAACTGAAAATGTTCAAGGAACTGGCCGATTTACAATATGTTTTAAGTGGCATGTCCGTCACATTCGGTATCCCGCTTGAAACGATTTTTGCCCGTGTTCAAGAAAGCAACCTTTCAAAACTCGTTAACGGCAAACCGCTTAAAAGGGCTGACGGCAAAGTACTAAAAGGGCCCAACTACAAAAAACCGGATTTATCCGATCTTGCCTGATTTATTTTCAAACAGCAAAAAAGCCGATAAAGCTTTCGCTTTACCGGCTTTTTAATCATCAACATCTCTTATTTTTTCAAAATAGAGCGTCCGGCATAAACAGCCATATCACCTAATTCTTCTTCAATACGAATAAGTTGATTATATTTTGCCATACGGTCTGTACGAGACATTGAGCCCGTTTTAATCTGACCGCAATTTGTTGCAACGGCAATATCGGCAATTGTCGAATCTTCCGTTTCACCCGAGCGGTGCGATAAAACAGCCGTATATTTATTGCGTTGAGCCAATTCAACCGCACGCATTGTTTCTGTCAGTGTACCGATTTGGTTAACTTTCACCAAAATAGAGTTAGCAACACCTTTTTCAATACCCATAGCCAAACGTTTCGGATTCGTTACGAACAGGTCATCACCAACGAGTTGAATACGATTACCGAGTGCATCTGTCAACATTTTCCAACCTTCCCAATCATCTTCGGCCATACCGTCTTCAATTGAGAAAATCGGAAACTTATCACATAACCCTTTATAATATTCAACCATCTGAGCAGAAGTATAAGACTTACCCTCACCCTTCATTTCATATTTACCGTTTTCATAAAATTCGGAAGATGCCGCATCAAGAGCAATAAACACATCTTCGCCCGGTTTATATCCGGCATCTGAAATAGCTTTTACAATAAATGTTAAAGCTTCTTCAGCCGTTTTCAAATTCGGTGCGAAACCGCCTTCATCACCAACGTTCGTATTTTGACCGGCTGCCTTTAAGTTCTTTTTTAAGGTATGGAAAATTTCCGCACCCCAACGAATCGCTTCTTTAATTGAAGGTGCGCCAATCGGTGCAATCATAAATTCTTGAACATCAATCGGATTGTCCGCATGTTTACCGCCGTTTAAAATATTCATCATCGGTACGGGAAGCGTTCTTGCCATTGTACCGCCTAAATAGCGATAAAGAGGCATACCGGCTTCTTCTGCCTCTGCTTTTGCAACGGCGAGTGACACGGCAAGTATTGCATTTGCGCCTAATTTACCTTTATTTTCCGTTCCGTCCAAAGCAATCATTTCTTCATCAATGGCAATTTGATCATCGGCATCAAGTCCTGCCAATGCGTCATAAATTTCATCATTAACGTGGTTCACGGCTTGTTCAACACCTTTACCCATATAACGTGCCTTATCACCATCACGAAGTTCCACAGCCTCATGTACGCCTGTTGATGCGCCACTCGGCACGGCGGCTCTTCCAAAAGCACCGCTTTGTAAAACAACATCGGCTTCAACAGTCGGATTACCGCGAGAATCCAATATTTCGCGGGCATGTATATCTATAATCGCACTCATAAAATATTCCTTACAAAAAAGTTAAATAAAAAAACTGGTGCTAAATTGTAACTATTTTCTTTAAAAGTCAAGTAATTTAGATATCTTAACATCAGAAATATTTTTGAAAGAAAGAATCATGTTTTCGGAAAAATGGAATAAACGTTTTATGGAACTCGCCTTTTTAGTGGCCTCTTGGTCGAAAGATCCGTCAACCAAAACAGGCGCTGTCGTTGTCGGTCCCGATAAAGAAATCAGAGCAACCGGTTACAACGGCCCCGTCAGAGGTGTTGATGATGATGTTCAAGAGCGTTTTGAACGCCCCGTAAAATATGAATTTTTTGAACATGCAGAGCGCAACGCCTTATATAATGCCTGTTTAACGGGCGTATCTCTTAAAGGTTGTGTTATGTATGCAACGCACGCGCCATGCACCGATTGTGCGCGCGCCATTATTCAAGCCGGCATAAAAACGGTTGTCACCAATAAAATCATTATTGATGAGAACACACCAAAAAACACATGGCGCGATAAACTTATTTATTCCGAGCAAATGTTTCGCGAAGCCGGTGTTGAATATATAGAACTTTAGAACTTGAACTTTTTTAAAACTTAAAGAACGTACTTTAAATGCTTTGATAAACGATTATATCAAGCGCATCTTATGGCTATTTTGTTTGGAGAATTAAAAAAGATGAAGATCCTAATTGCAGATGAACACCCTCTTTTCAGAGATACCGCAACCCGATACATTACCGACATTCAAAAAGACAGCATTGTTTTACAGGTTTGTTCTTTTACTCAAGCCCTCAAAGTACTTGAAAAAGAACAAAATATCGACATCATTGTCTTAGATATGGACATGCTTGATTTACCTGCCGAACAGAGTATTTCAAAACTTCAAAATCTTTCCGAAAGCGCAAAAATTGTTGTCATCTCATCTTGTGAATGTATTGATCACATTAAAAAAGTTATTAAAACGGGTATTGTCGGGTACATTCCGCGTCAAACGGATTTAAATGTATTCAAACAAGCTTTTGAAAATATTTTACATGGTCATACATATATTCCCAAAGTGTTTCAAGATACCCCTGCCGAAACGCCTGAAAAATTCACAAGCAAAAAGCTTACAAACAGACAATCTCAGGTTTTAGACCTTATTGCACAGGGTAAATCGAACAAACAGATTGCTTACGAAATGGGTGTATCCGAAGCAACCGTAAAACTGCACATAAACGCCCTTTTACGCTCGCTAAAAGTCAACAACCGCACACAGGCTGTTATCACGGCTCAAAAAATCGGGCTTATTTAAGCAAAAACTAATTTTTATTGTTTTCTCGGCAAAGGGAAAACCAAATATTTTCGAAAAACAAAATTGCCGATAAGACATAAAACGGAGGCAATCAATTTTGCCCACAAATGCCCCATATTTGCCACCACGAATAAATATGTCATACCAAAATCAAACCCGCCCATAATCACGAGTGTTACGAAATACATAAAAAGCTCCATCGGCGTATTCCAAAAAGCTTTATGCTTAAAAAGTAATGCGGTACACATTTGATAATTCAGCGCAGCCGCAATCACAAAAGCAAGTATCACACTGTAAAACAAAGACACATGCCCGGCCGTTAAAATACCGAAACATATCAAATTTATCAGCGCACAAAAGCCGCCGATAAACGTGTATAAAATAAATTGCATGGGCAATGGCGCATAAGGTGCCCCATAATGCAAAATGCAATATAACGCATGAAATCCGTCTTTATATGTAATTTTTTTACCTTCTTCATACGTTCTCGGTGTATATTCAATCGCGCATTCGTAAACTCTGTATTTTCCCTGAGCCACATAAGCGGTTATTTCAGGCTCAAAGCCAAAGCGCTTCTCTTTCAGTTTCGGTGCCAGTTGTAAAACAACCTGACGCGTAAAAAGTTTATAACATGTCTCCATATCCGAAATATCAAGACCTGTACACATATTTGAACATATTGTTAAAAATTTATTCATCAACGTATGCCAAAAAGATAATATCCGTCGTGTTTTCGGCCTTAAATATCTTGAACCGTACACAACATCGGCTTTACCGTCTGTAATCGGTTCAATCAGTTTCAAATACTCCATCGGGTTGTATTCTTCATCAGCATCTTGAATGCCCACAATATCAGCATCTGCATAAGACAAACCTGTTTTCAGTGCCGCACCTTTTCCCTGATTATGTTCATGTTTTAAAACACTGACCCAGTCAAATTTCTTTGCCAACTTTTGTGCAATACTCAAACTTTTATCCGAAGATGCATCATCAACAACAATCAATCGCAAATTAATTTTATATTCTTTTTGACATGCCTCATACAAGGGTACGATTTTTTGCAACACCAAACGTTCCAAAGAAGCTTCTTCATTATAACAAGGCATAATCAAGTCAAAAGATTTCATTTTTCGCTCCTTTTTTTATTTTTGATTTGATGATAAGACACTCTTAAAATAGGCAATGGTTTTATCCAGTCCTTCATTAAGCTTTATTTTAGGCATCCAATTTAACTTACTTTGTGCTAAAGCAATATCGGGTTTGCGTCTTATCGGATCATCTGCCGGCAACCCCTGATAAACCACTTTCAAGCTGCTGTCAATTTTTTGAATAATCATATCTGCCAATTGCTTTATACTGCATTCTTCCGGATTTCCAAGATTAACGGGCCCCGTAAAATCCTTATCCGAATTCATCACTAAAACCAGTGCATCTATCAAATCGTCCACATAACAAAATGAGCGTGTTTGCAATCCGTCACCGTAAATTGTTATATTTTTACCCGCCAGCGCCTCATAAATAAAGTTTGAAACAACTCTGCCGTCATCAATATTCATATACGGACCATAAGTATTAAAAATACGCACCACTTTAATTTCAACATCTTCATAGCGATGATAATCAAAAAACAAGCTCTCGGCACAACGCTTACCTTCGTCATAGCAAGCTCTTATACCTATCGGATTAACATTACCCAAATATTTTTCCGTTTGCGGATGTTCCAAAGGCTTACCGTAAATTTCGGATGTCGATGTTTGCAAAATTCTCGCATGGTGTTGTTTTGCCAACTCCAAAACATTGATTGCCCCCAAAACACATGTCTTTGTCGTATCAATAGCATGTTTACCCTGATATGCCACAGGCGAAGCGGGACATGCCAAATTATAAATTTGATGGATTGGTTCATTTATCTCAATTTTTTTTGTAACATCATGTTTTATAAATTCAAAATTCGGATGCGCCGTTAAATCCGCAATATGTTCAAACCTGCCCGTATAATTATTATCCAAACAAATAACCTTATACCCGTTTGCAATCAAACGATGACATAAATTTGCTCCTAAAAATCCGGTTCCGCCGGTAACCAAAATTGTTTTCATATTCTCTCTCTTTTCAAAAAATGATGTTTCATTCATTTTCCCTGTTTTCAAAATTCTCTCCGAATATTTGCTTTTCCAATTCCGGTGGCACGCAAATCTCGAAAGCAACCCAAACATTTGTCGTAATTTTCCGACATTTATAATTATCCGGTATCTCGTCGATAGCGCCTTGCATACCTCTTTCATATCTTAACTTAGCACTTTCCAAACACCCGCCTAAATTATCCATTTTTCCTGTTTTGTTCATAAAAATACAGTCATTTTTACGTTTTTCATAATTTTTTTTCACCTTATAAGCCGCCTTATATAAATATGTATCATAAATATATACCACAGGCCCGACATGTTCTTTTTCAATTTTTTCTCTTTTTGCCGCAAACGGACCGAATTCCATAAAATCGGAACCTTTATCGAAAAAGCAATTTGCCGGCGAATATAAAAAGCTTTTCAACGCTATTTTAAACCACGGACTCATATTTGCCATCCACGGACTTTGTTTTGCTATTTTTGCTGCATCTAAGGTATCATCATCTATATTATTGCATTTTTTATAATGCGTCACGGTTTTAATTTTTTTACCTCTGCTTATCTCCGGTATTATGAAAGAAGAGGCCATACCATATATTTTAACAAGCGTATTTTCCGGCAATGATAGTGTCGGCCACTTAATATGTTGTCCGGTTATTTTCTCTCTCGGCGGATAAAAAAACACGCCGACAAACAACCCGATAATTACCATTATATGCAGCACAAACACAACTTTATGTTTTTTTGCCCCATACAAATCAAACAATTTAATTAAAAATATTGCCGCCACGGCATCAATGGCCGCCATATAGCGCAAAATCGAAAACAAGGCCATCCATATCATAAAACTTAAAAAGCCGAACACGGATAACATCACAAACAATCGTTCCCGAAGGTAAAAATTCTTAAGTTGCCTTTTAAAACACAACCGAATAAAAATACAGATAAACAGAACATATAGCAAACTTAAAGCATGGTCATAATATGGCCGTTCCATAACTAAAACCTTCATATTCCATATCAACGGATATATAAAATATACTTTAAGTGAAGGCACAAACCGCGCATCTCTGTAGTTAAAATCAAAGAAATACGGCGAATGAAAAACGGCATTCATAAACGGAAAAAACGGATTAGAATAAAGCACCCAATATTTATACATAAAATAACCGTTCACAATCAAATAACCGGCAAGTCCGCCGAGTGCAAAAAAGAATATGCTTTTAATCGGTTTTTTAAAATATGCAAAACAAATCATCATTGTTAAACCGGCACTCACACAACTGCTGATAGAGTTCTGTTTCAATCCGAGCCCAAGCCCCATCACAGTACCGGCAATCAAAAATTGCCACCATACCTGTTTGTCTTCAAATTTAACCGTTTTAAGCAATAAATATAAGCCGAACAAAATAAAACACGCCACCGAAACTTCATTTGTCGATGCCCCTATTTGGCGCCAGACCGACTGTCCCAGCAAAGCAAGCAACAATGCCAACAAAGTATAAATACGGCCTTTTTTATCAGAACCGAACATTAAACCGCAAATCTTATACACCACACACAAAAACAATCCGCCCCAAATACCCTGCAAGGCATACAAAATATTCGGCTTGTCATTAAACCATTGAATGTAAAAATACAAAGGCACTTCGATTATCGGATTAAAAAATGTATTGACACAAGCCGGCACCAAATCAAGACCGGACCTGTCATGAAGCAGAGCAAATGCATTGTAATAGTGATAATTGGCCAAATCATACAAATTTTCATTTTTAAGCACCATGCTGACAAGCATGCCGACAAGCATCAAAATACCATAACGAATAAAATTTTGTTTTTGTGTTTTTTGCATAAAGCGTTGGCCCTCTTGTTTTATATATTTTTGACTGATATCATAAAACTTGTCAAATCTTAAAACACAATTATCAACTCATTCCAGAATCTCTATACTGTCATTGCACATACCTCACCCTGTCATTCCGGAATCGAAGATGACCAAGCATTACAATGTCATCCTGAACTTGTTTCAGGATCTACATGTCATTGCTAGACCGACTGTGTCGCCGTGGCAATCCCCCAAGTCTCCGACTGTCATTGCGCATACCTCACCCTGTCATTCCGAACTTGTTTCGGAATCTCTCTCCCCTGTCATTGCGAGGAGCGACAGCGACGTGGCAATCCCCCAAGTCTCCGACCGTCATTGCAATCTCCTAAGTCTTACACCATACCCCGTCATCCCAGGGGCTTTAAAAAACCGTCATCCTAGGGCTTGTCCCTAGGATCTCCCCCTCATCCCATACCGGCATCAAAACATTATTTGCCTAATTTTTCTTGACCGTCATAATAAATCATATCCGCCAAATCGGCATATTTGGCAACATCTTCCTTATTTTCGGCGGTATACACCATAACCTTCACACCTTTTTTCAAACGCAGGGCTTGCAATGTATTTTTATACTCTTCCAAAAACGCTGCAGATACCATCACAAACCGATACCCTTTTTCAATAACAACAGAAATATCCTCTATCTTATTCAAGTTGTATGCCAAATACTTAAAATCGTATTTTAACGCGTTTTCATATTCTTCCTCATTCCAAAATTCCACAATCGTTCTGTCTTTCAGGCGCCCCAAACGCTTATCAAGCAATGCATAATCATCAACCTTATCCGTTACAAGCCAAATGTCGGGATGTTTTTCAAAAAAATCCAAAATCATATCATCGGTCAGCGGTGTATATTGACCTAAAATTTTAAGTTTTTTAAGTGTTTTCCTGTCTAATTTTTCATATTTACCTGTCATGTCTCTGAATTTGGCATAATCATGCGCCGCAAAAAAGCCCCGTTGTTCATCAAACAGTTTTAACAAATCCACCTCAATATATTTATAACCGCGCTCGGCCGACAAATTTAAGGCTTCCAAGCTGTTTGTATACACATACCCGTCAATGCCGCCGCACGCATGTGCAATCATTTTATTTTGAGGTAGGGCAAAGTTTTCATAAGAAACATCTTTTTTGTGAGCCTCGTTTATCCCCAAAAAAGCATTATACATTACAGAATTTTTCAACACTTCTTCTTCAAACTTCTGTGCCCCGAGCTTTTCGGTCAACGTTTCCTTGTTCGTAAGCAAAGAAACGCCAAGCCCGAGCCTGCCCTCTTTGATAACGCCTGCCTTATCGGCAATTGTTGCCCCAAAGTCCATCATGGCATAAGGTTTTTGAATTATTTTCGGGCTTATATCTTTTTCCAAAATCACATAATATATTTCTCTTTTCGGATACGTTTCCGTCTTATCGGCAATATCTGCCGCCGTCATCATTAAATGGTCGCCCGCAATCACAACCATCGTATTGTCATAAAAATCTTGTGCTTCAACCCAACGCACAAAATCATAAATAATCTTATCCGAACACTTAATGGCATCACGCGTATCACCGTATTTTATCTCGCAGCCGCTGTTTACATATCCGCTCGGAAAGTGTGTATCAAGCGTTTGTATCGTCATCAAAAACGGCTTATTTTCCTCAGCCAAAGCACTTATTTTTTGGCGGGCAAATTCAAACATCTTCACATCGTTAATACCAAATTCTTCAAGACCGGCATCATCAGCCCCTGCAAAACCTTCAAGAATAATTTCATCTCTGCCGTATACTTCATCAAACGAATGTTCAAAAGCAAATTTATCGGTACCGACAAATGTAATATATGTACTTGTTGAAAAAACATTATGATAGCCTATTTCGTGCGTCACATCGCTTAAACACTTTATGTTTGGCAAAAATTGTTTTGTTTCAAGGCCCACCCTGTCTCTTAGTTGCATACGCAGCGGCACCCCGCATAAAGCGGCAACATTTGAAGCCATCGTCCAATTTGTACCGTTAATCGGTTGATATCCCTCAAAACTGATACCTTCTGTTTTCAATTTTGAAAGATTCGGTATTAAATTTTCGCCCCAATATTTTTCATCGGCAAAATTATCTTCCATAGATTCCGCAAAAACAACAATAATGTTCTTTTTATTTTCGCTCTGTTTTAATATAGGTGTCTGATAATATTTTTCATAAATATCACTCCATTGCAAAGAAAGCATCATCTGTTTTGGAAGCGATATGGGTTTATCAACTTCAATGCCTGAAACCTTCATCGGATGAAAAAACACGGCACATAACAATATCGGCACCAAAAAAAGCATTATTCGGTGCTTACACATCAAAACAGAAATGATAAAACTGATTAATAAAATGCACGCAATATGCCCCCACCAGCAAGATACGGCTTCTTTATTAAGATATAGAACATGAAAAACAATCTGGTTAAACGACACATCAGGCACATAATACTCAACAAAAAGCAAGCCGATTAAAAACGCTGCAAGCGCAAAACACACCGCAAAACCAAACAACTTAAAAACAGTTTTCAAAAAATACCCTATCATATTTTCCTCAAAACACATACTTTTTTTGCATATAAAAACTCATCAAAAATAATAACGTATCAATCACAATTTTAATACACACCGGCGAAATACCTGGCAACAAAAAAGCAAAACCTGAAACCAAAAGGGCGCTTGCTGACATAATACATACCGCCAATAAACCATACTTAATACTTGATAGAGCAAAATTTTCATGGCTGGTAAAAACAATTTTATAATTCACCGCAATGTTAAACATCGCCGAAATCAAGCGTGCAAAAACAGTCGCTAAAATAATATATGTACTTAGATGACTACCTTTTAGCAAACGGCAAAAATACCAAAATAAAACAATATCCAAACCAAATGATAAAACAGAAGAAACAATATATTTATAAAATTGCTTAAATATTACGGCATATATTTTTATAGAATCTAAAAATGGATTAAAATGCGTTTGATGATTTGTTTTACAATCATATATTGTCTGTATAGGCACTTCAACAATTCGACCTTTAGAGGCGCAATAAATCAACATTTGCATTTCATATTCAAAACGATTACCCTTCAGTTTAATCAATTCTGGCATTATATTAAGCGGAATACCCCTCAAACCGGTTTGCGTATCGCGTACATTTAAATTCACAAAAAATTTGCAAATAAATTTCGTTAAGCAATTACCTAACTTACTTTTCCATGGAATACTTTTGTATTTAAACTCCCGAGTGCCAAGCAATAAAACATCAACATCATCCGAGAATGATTGACGAATTTTTTCAATACAATCGGGCGAATGTTGTCCGTCACAATCTGCGGTCACACAACCTAATGCATCGGGATATTTGTTCAAAATATAAGTAAATGCTGTTTTAAGGGCTTTCCCTTTACCTAAATTAACCTCATGTCTTAATATCACACCATTATCTTGCAGAATTTCTGATGCTTTCTTAAAAAATTTTTGCCATACAGGACCGCTTCCGTCATCCACAACAATAATAGGTGCTATACCTCTTGTTACCAAATTTTGAACTAAATCAACAAACCTTTCATCTGGTTCATAAGCAGGTATTACAACAGGTATCATCATGCTGCCCTCAAAAAAGTTATCATCATACAACCGGCACTTACATACAAAATGGTTATATATAAGCATAGTACAGCATTAATGTCTATTTTTTCAATTATTTTTTGAAATTGACACGGCAATCTTCTGACAAAACCGGCAATAAAAAACATAAAAACAGGTAAAAACGGCAAATAATATCTGCCTTGAATACCAAAAACAGCTTGTGCCCCTATTTTTGTTTCTCTAAGCAATAATGCGGGCACTGTCACACTTGCAATCAATAAGGTTAAAAACAAAATAAAATTATATTTCATCCCTTCTCGTATTTCCAAACCTTCTCTAAAACAAACAATAAGCAATAAAATGAACAATAAAAGAATAACCATAGGCGGAATTGTTGGAAACACACCAGTTAATATCGGCCAACCTAATCTTGCCCCGAGCATAGTATACAAAATATAAGAAAATCTGTTAACATACATATAAAACACCATTTTAACATATAAAAAAGGATGTTCAAATGCAAAACTTGTTGATAAATATCCTTCTTTCAAATAATTCATCTGAAACATCGGTTTATCTGTATACAAAAAATCATTAAATAAGAATAATGATAATAATGCTGTGGCTAAAATCATCATGATATGAAATCTTTGATTTTTCAAAACAAAGATAAGCGTCAATAAAATAATATATCCGCCACCTTTTGTTGCTGTCATTAAAAACGTCCACATTAAAAGCATAATCATTTTTCTTTGTGAATATTCTTCATTTAATGAAAGTACACATGCAATAAAATTGAAAGTAGTAATAATGACCATACCATCATATGAAAAACCACTCGAATACATTAATGAGATCGGTAAGACAGCAATCATTGCCATCACATATTTTAATTTAGGTATGGTTCTAATGGCAACATACACCCCGACAGTATAAAATAAAAACATAAAAAGTTTTGCTAAATACGCTAACCATATTGTATTAAACCGGAGCACACGTCCTAAGACAACCCCTGTAATCAAAGGTATATAACTGACAAACGAATAACATTCCATAGCCTCGTCTGTTATTGAAAGTTCCTCCGTCTTCTCCGTATTAACCTTTTGATTAATATTTGAAACAGCCGCCTTATATCCTGACCTGTTAGGGCTTAAATATTTCATCCATACATTTTCAAAAAAATCAGAATCTATTTTCCGTCCGCTCCACTCATTTTCTTGTAAAACAATATTTGAAAATCTGTATGTTGCCGCCATATGTCGCCATGCATCAGGGGCACTCCAAGGCAATATAGCCAAATAATAAATTGTCCCGAGCGAAATCAAAACTAAAAAATAAAATGTATATACACTAAACTTATGGATATACGTTATAAACACCGACAGCGTCATTAAAGCCATTAAACTGATTAATAAAAACACAAAACTGACACGAATGTTTTCATTTAAAAAAGTCACTTCTCTTATACAATATAATCCAAACAGCAACCAAAAGATAGACATGCCTCCAATCACACAAGATTTTTTATCTTGCTTCTTTTTAACGTTGATATAAACAAAAAATGCAGTCATCAAAACATACAAAATGCTTAAAAACGGATGATTCTTAATCGGTACAACATACATGGCATACATATCAGCCCTCAAATCAGGTTCTATAAGAGAACTTGTCATACAAAAATATCCGGCATACAACAATACAATCCAAAGCATTCCTTTGATAAAATTGTGAATTAAACCTGATTTATTTATCATCATTTTCCCCTAAAATTTTGTTTTGCATATCTTTAGGTACACAAATGTAAAGATTCGGATTAAGATTATTTTTCAATTCCTGACACGCATAATTAAAAACAATATCATCGTACGAAACATATATTTCAGCTATTTCAATATTTTTCAAATACTTTTTTAAGGGTTCTTTTAAGCATTCATTCATGTCTTTAATCCACCCTAAGTGCAGTGCTCGTTGACATAACTTCAAATTTTGTTCGTATTCTTGTTGTACTTGACCTTTGGTTTGAAAAATATTTAAATTATCCTTATCATAAATATAAACGATCGGTCCTTTATGCTCTTTTTCAATTTTCTTTCTTTGCTCTGCAAACGCGCCGTATTCTGCAAAATCGGAACCTTTTCCGTTAATACATGGCAAATTTTTGAGCGTGCATTTAGGATAATAAGTCACGGTCTTAAAACTTTGTTCTTTTGCCATTAACGGAATGACAAAGGCTGTCGGCATACCATATAATTTAACAAGAGTATCTTCAGGCAACCGAACTTCTTGCATTTCAATATGTTTTTGCACATGCCCATAAGGTAAACAAACACAACAAATAAAATATAAAATAAAAATACAATGCAAGATAAAGATAATCGGGTGTTGTTTACGATGATAATAATTAAACAAATCAATCAAAACAATTGCCCCAACAGCTTCAATAACAACGGTATAGCGCCCTACTCCAAACAACCCCATCCATATTAAAATACTCAAAAAAACAAAAATATACGCCATCGTTTGTAAAC
This sequence comes from Alphaproteobacteria bacterium, assembly GCA_017645485.1. Lineage (GTDB taxonomy): Bacteria > Pseudomonadota > Alphaproteobacteria > RF32 > CAG-239 > UBA1254. Next base: position 18,459 of record JAGCOI010000179.1, read on the forward strand.
GTTGTTGCTTATACACCGCTCCGAGTTTTTTCTTGCATGCCAGAACACAAAAAGCAACAATGGGTAATACATAATAAAGTGTCAGCGGCAAATTATAATACGGACGTTCCAAACCAGCTACAACATATGTTTTCAGATGCCACAAAAAAGGAAAAATAAAGAATTCCGTTAAAGATGGTACACAGGCATCATTTTTATAATTGAAATCAAAGAAATACGGCGAATGAAACATACCATTTAAAAACGGAAAAAACGGATTAGAGTAAAGTACCCAATATTTATACATAAAATAGCCGTTTACAATCAAATAACCGGCAAGTCCGCCAAGTGCAAAAAAGAATATGCTTTTAACTGGCTGTTTCAGATAATGCCAACATATAATAAGAGTTAACCCGCTTGCCACACAATACACAACAACAGTCTGTTTTAAGCCGAGACCGATACCCATAATCAATCCGCAAAGAAAAAATCTCTTTAAATTTTGCGTCTCAGAATCTTTAACCGTTTTCAATAAAAGATACAGCCCCCACAAAATAAAAAACGCAACAGGGATTTCATTTGCGGATGTGCCGATTTGTCCGAACGTTGCCTGTCCCGTCGTGCAAACAACTAAAACCAAAAAACTGAAAAGATATTTGTGCGCGCCCTCAAAAAATAACCGACAAATTTTATATAACACAAATAAAAACAAACCAAACCACATACCTTGTAAAGCATACAAAATATTCGGAAAATCATTAAAATATTTAATATACAAATAAAGCGGTAATTCAATAATCGGATTATAAAACGTATTAACGCTTGCCGGCACAACATCTAATCCCGCTCGGTCGTTCAAAAATGCAAAAGCATTATAATAATGATAATGTGAAAAATCCCATAAAACCTCATTTTTAAACAGCATACCTGTGAGCATACCGACAAGTACGCATAAAGTTAAACACAGAATATTTCTTTTTGCTTGCTTTTCCATATCTAATCTCTTCCCTGAAGATCATGCGTTTGCGCATTAAAAAAACGCCTCAAATATGTCGCACACGGCTTTTCAATAACATGATAAGCAAAAATACCAAGCAACACACATAAAAACAACATAACCATAAAAGAATTTGGTTTTGATAAATTTGAAAGAAAGCTTAATCTGTCATATAAAAAATCAACAATAATCAAATGTGTTAAGAAAAAAGAAAGACAATATTTCGAAATTCTACCCCACGAATCGTCATCGAAAAATTGCGAAATACAACCTCTTTTTAATAAAAACAATAAAATCAAAATCAAAAATAAAATGATAAAATGCACATACGCAATTCGAAACATCCCCGGTTCAAACATCAACAGTAAAATATAAATAATTACAAAAAATTCTAAAAATGAAAAAACAAAAAATTGTTTTTGTGTATGTATGTACGTAGAATGAAAAATTTTTCCATGTTTATAAATATTAGCAACCATACAGCCCAGTCCTTCACAAATCAACCCTCGTAATATACTTTTGGGAAATAAAGACCAACGCAAATTATATGGTAACAAATTAAAACATATAAAACTTAAAAAAACAATTATGCCTATAATCATGTTCGAGGTTGAAGACGATTGTGTTTTAATTAAATAAAAATAAAAAACGGAAACCCAAAATAGAACCCCCATATACCAAGCAACCCCTAAACAAAAGTATTCAGAATTTGCAAGCCCCGTCGATGGTAAAAAGAAGATAAGTGAAATATAATTTTGAAAAGAAAATGTATGTGTAATCATTTGGCACATTATTTCACCAAACAACATCAGCGGCAAAAATCGTATTATTTTTTTTATTGCAAAATCAGATAAGTTTTTTTGCCGGTCTATGGTATAATATAAAAAGAAACCGCTCAATATAAAGAAAAATTCAACTGCCAGATATCCTTTATTATTTCCATGGCTATAAAGTACATTAAGTGCGTGACAGGCAAAAATGCAAAATGTAAAAAATATCCTCAAAAACTCCACATTATAAAGTCGAGGTAAACTTTTGATTTCAACTTCATTTTTTATCATTGTTTATTTCTTTTCCTCGTGATATTCCGTTTCCGTGTTCACATTCCAAATTTCGGCCTTATCACACAAACCTAAAATACAATCCACCGTTTTCATTGCCGTTAAGGCAGAATGGTCCATATTGTTATATTTGTGCATGCCGTTTCGCCCGACAAGATAAAGATTATCAATGCTTAAAACATATTTTTTAACATCTTCAAACTTATCATAACTTCCGAAATATGCAGGATATGCCTTTTTAACCCTTTTCGTGTATGCGTCTAAAACATCTTCTTTCTTAAAAATGCCTATTTTTACAGCCTCGTCAATAGCAAAATCAATAAAGGTTTTGTCATCGTCCGTCCATATCTTATCGCCTTCGTTGCAAAAATATTCCAACCCTATCCAAATTTTATGTTCGAAGTCGTCAACCATATACGGGCTCCAGTTATTAAAAAATTGAATACGCCCGAGCTTAACACCTTTTTCCTGAATATAAATCCATGTATCGGGAATAATATTATTGATTGTTTTAATTTTCGTTTTGTTTTTCAAGGCAAGCTTGTTTAACAAAACACCAACCACTCTGAAATCACGATACATTAACCCCTCAGAAATTTCTTTAATCTCCTCGGGCACATCACCCATGGCTTTGCACAAATCTTTAACCGGCATCGTTGAAATAAAAATATCGCCCTCATATTCTTTACCGCTTTCGGTCACAACACTTTTAATCACGCCGTTTTCTTTTTTTATTTGCGTCACTTTTTCACCCAAAACGATTTTACCGCCCATATCTTCAATATCTGCGCCAACCGTCTCCCACAAATGTCCGGGACCAAACTTCGGATAAAAGAAATTTTCAATAAAACTTGTTTCAACGGCCTTGCCTTTTTTAGCGCCTAAATTCAAAAACATCTGTTTTAAAACTTTTAATATCGATATACCTTTAATCCGTTGTGCGCCCCATTCGGCAGAAATTTTACCGCATTCAATACCCCAAAGTTTTTCGGTATAATCCTTAAAAAATGTACGATATAATTCGCGCCCGAAACGGTTAATCATAAAATCTTCCAAAGATTTTTCTTCTTTGATAGGAAATAAAAGTGCCTTTAAATACGAACACCCTATTTTAAACATCCGCCACAATCCCAAACCTTTAATCGTGTTCAAATTCAAACTGACGGGATAATTAAAAAACGTTTTCAAATAAAATATGCGCGACAACCTCGGACGTCTCAACATCACACGGTCGGTTTTCGACGGATCCGGCGCATCTTTTTTATCCGAAAGTTCAACAGTTCTGTTTAAAATAACATCATCTTTTGAGGGTTTTCCCTGAAGCGGCAAAACGTCAAGCCACCAGTTCATCACTCTGTCCGATTTCGAAAAAAACCGATGCCCGCCCATGTCAATACGGTTGTTTTTGTATTCAAGCGTTGCACTGATACCGCCTATAAAATCATTTTCTTCCAAAATCACGGGCATCATATCCGTACGTTTCAACATCTCATAAGCGGCTGTCAATCCGGCCGGTCCTGCCCCGATAATCACTGCTTTTCTAGCCATATATTCCTCTCCCTTTAATCTTTCCTTTTATAGACATCTGTCCCTTTAATCTGCTCGTAATTTTCTTTAATCCAAGTCTCATCAATTTTCCAAAAGTTCGTCTCAATATACTGTATCTTCCCACGCAATACCGGGTATTTATTCAATTTTCTCATAAGGTTCCTGTTTCGCAACATAAACCATTCTGCTTTCTCTTTTGCCACCGTATCAAATGGCATAAATGAGTAATGTGAACTTTCCAACGCCAAATATTTTGGTTTTTTTGCTTTAACCTCATCATTAGGATCAAAATGCTTATCTTGATGATATATTTCATCAACAATCACAACATTATGAAAACCAAACCAATAAAAATCCTGAAAACCGCTAAAAATATTTGCTCTTAATATCCTAAAATCCATCATATCATCTTGCATATTTTGTTCCACTATATTTGATACCGTCCGCATATATTTACGATACCGTTGCGCTTCGTCTTGCAGGGGATACATTAAAATCAAAGAAAAAACACAAACTCCTATAATAATAAAGCGATACCGATTGCATACATTTACGAAATTACCTATAAGCATTACCCCAAACATAAAATATGGAATGTAATACCAACTATGGGGTGCAAAATAAATCAAAGATACACCCGAAATCAAAAAGCACCCGAATATTAAACCGGTTTTCATCGAAAAATGATAAGTGCGTATAATAAATAAACATAAAAAAAACGCCAATATTTTCAAGAAATAGGGAACTCCTGAAATATAATCACCGTAATAATCCTGCATTTGCGCATTAAAAGTATAATTATAATAAAAAAATGCCGGCCACATTTTATAATAAAACAGATAACACAAATAAATCAATATGGGCAATATCCCGCATATACAAGCCACAACAAAATCTGATTTTACAATTTCTTTTTTTATCAGTGCATAGAGATTATATCCGCCAAAAACAAATATTAAAAACAAACTCTTTTGCAAAAACAAAAAAGATACGGATATAGCTATATAGGATATAATTAAGTTACGTCTTTTTTTTAGATCAACATAATCAAAATAATATTTAATGCCGATTAAAAAAAACAACAACATAAAACTGTCAGGTCTTAAATTAGAAATATCCATCCACAACATCGGCACAGATAAAACACATAAAGTTGAAAACTTTGCTGCACTGCTTCCATATAAATGTTTTTTATTGATTTGGTAGGCTATATATATACAAGCCAAATAGCTTAATGTTCCGATAATTCTGAAAACGGGAATAATTGCAATATTTAAATAAAATACTTTGGCAAGCGGAGCTAATATATACCAAAGTAACGGATGATGGTGCTCAAAAAAATCCACATACGGTAAAAATCCGAAACTCACTGCCAAAGATGCCCTTATATGCTCAATGGTATCTAAAAATTCATAAACATGAAAATCTCGATAAACAGACACCACACAAAACAAACAAATAAAAATCAAAAAAAATTGATTAAGCGAACCAAAAGAAGTCAAATTTTTTTTCATA
>JAGCOI010000180.1 GCA_017645485.1 Alphaproteobacteria bacterium
CGTTCAAAATAGGATCTTGCAACAAGTTTGATTTTTTGGGAGTGAACGTATGTCTGATAAAGAAATAGTCTTGGAAACCATGAAAAAAGCCGGCGAGCCGGTCAATGCCGGAAAGGTTGCCGAACTGTCCGGTTTGGATAGAAAAGCGGTTGATAAGGCCTTTAACGAACTGAAAAAAGAAGGCGCGATCGTATCGCCCGTTCGTTGCAAATGGGAACTGGCAAAAAAGTAATGAAAAACACAACGGATGACAGTGCGCTCTTAACGCTTGGCAATGAGTTGTGCTTTTCACTTTATGCCTGCGCCAAAGAGGTTATCAAAATATATAGTAAGCCGTTAGAGAACATCGGTTTAACATATACGCAATACATTGTGATGATGACGCTTTGGCAATTCGGCGATATGTCGGTAAAAGAGATCGGCGGAAAGGTTTTTCTTGATTCGGGAACATTGACGCCCGTCATAAAAAAGCTTGAAAAGTCGGGCTTTGTGAAACGTCGGCGCGTCGCCGAGGACGAGCGTTTCGTTAAAATCATCCTGACCGACAAGGGGCTGGAACTTAAAGAAAAAGCGTCATCCATACCGCAGGCCTTAAAGGGAAACATATACCTGTCATATGATGAAATAAAAACACTTTATACTCTGTTGAACAAGTCTTTGAAGGTTATAAAAGAAGGAAAAAAACAGTGACTAAAGTAATGATAATTAACGGCGGACCGCGCAAGAACTTTAATACGGCGAAGTTGTTAAAAGAAGCAATGCGCGGAGCAACCGAAGTCGGTGCCGAAGTTGAATATGTTAATTTATATGATATAATCTATAAAGGCTGTATCAGTTGTTTGATTTGCAAACGCAAGGGTGTTGAACAAAAGGGTTTATGTTTTTACAAAGATGATTTACGCCCGATATTGGAAAAGTGCCTTAATGCTGACGCGGTGATTATCGGTTCGCCGGTATATCACTCTTATCCGACCGGAATGTTTCGGAGTTTTTTAGAGCGTTTTATGTTTCCGGCGCATACCTATATGATTGATAAGGAAAATGGCGGTTTAAAACGTGTTTTAGACCATACTTTGCCGGTTGGCGTGATTATGACGATGAATGCCACCGAAGAGCAGTTTAAACAGCATCATTATGATGTTGTTTTGGGGGATAATGAGTGGAGTTTGCAAGCCGTGTTTGGCTATTCTGAAACGCTTTATGCTTTTGATACATTCCAATATACGGATTATTCAAAATACGATTGTGATTTGTTTGACCCTGTTCATAAAGCAAAAATGCGTGATGAGCAATTTCCGAAAGATTTAGAAAAAGCCTATGAAATGGGTAAAAGATTAGCAACAATGAAGATGTAAAGAAGAATAAAAATGAGCATTTATGATTACAGCGTTCCGAAGCCAAACGGAGAAGAATTGAAATTGGCGGATTATAAAGGTAAAGTGATGCTGATTGTCAACACAGCGACAGGATGCGGATTTACACCGCAATATGAAGCCTTGGAGCAGATGTATGAAAAGTATTACGACAAAGGTTTGGAAATCATTGACGTTCCGTGCAACCAATTCGGGCATCAAACACCGGGGACAGACGAAGAAGTGCACGAGTTTTGCCAACTGCATTACAATACAAAATTTGCACAAATGAAGAAATCAGA
>JAGCOI010000181.1 GCA_017645485.1 Alphaproteobacteria bacterium
ATTAATACGGTACAATCTTTAATGGGGGTTGATTTGGATACGTTTGAGCCGATGCCGAATGTGAACGGAAAAACGACTTTCGGCGGTTATTCGGGTATGGCCATTAAACCGATCGGATTAAGGTGTGTGGCGCAAATACGCCAAAGCAGCCGTTTGCCGATTTTAGGAATAGGCGGGATTGCAAATTGGCAAAATGCGGCAGAATATATGTGTGTGGGGGCCGATGCAGTGCAGGTTTGTACGGAAGTGATGGTAAACGGGTATGACGTTATACGCGGCATGAAACAGGGCTTGCTCGATTATTTGGAAAATAAAGGATTTAACAGTCCGGCCGATTTGAAAAACAAAGCTATGGCGCATTTATCAAGCCACGAGGATTTGAATAAGCAAAAACAGGTTTATCCGCATATTGATGATGATTTATGTGTCGGTTGCGGTAAATGTGTGACCGTTTGCGGCGAATCGGAACATGGTGCGCTAACGATGACCGACGGGCATGTTAAGGTTGATACAAAAGCTTGTGTCGGTTGCTCGTTATGTTCTCATGTTTGCGCAAAATCAGCGATTAAAATGAGATAAACAATAAACGCTTTTACTCAACATCAAAGTTAAAATAAGTATCTTTATAAGGTTCATCTTTTAAGGTAAAGTGCCACCATTCGGAATCAAGAGCCTTAAAGCCTGCGTTAATCATGGCATCACGCAAAATGCGGCGATTGCTTTTTTGTTCATCCGTTAAATTCGGATAATCCGGATGTGAAATTTCGCCGAATAAATCAAAAGTGCCGCCCATATCAACAAAACCGCCGTTTTTTGTGATGATTGTTAAGTCAACGGTGCTTCCTCTGGTGTGCCCTGATTTGGCCATAATGTAATCACCCGCAAGCAAATCGGATTTTTGCAAATCAGGATAAAAAGATTTGTCGCCGATGTCTTCGGGATTGTTAATCCATGCCACAAAATTATCAACGGCTTTTTGCGGGCGATATGAATCCCATATCAGAAGGCGATATCCTTGCGTGCGTAAGTCTTCGGCGGCTTTTGCAAGAGCCGTTAAAGCCTCTTTGGTCAGGTATGCACGCGGTGCTTTATAGCCTTCTATTTTATTGCCCGTAAAATTGTTCGGTGAGTAGTAACGAATATCAAATGCGGCATCGTCTATAAGCGAAGAAATTTCGGCAAAATCCGTCTTGTCGTAAGAGAGTGTTTCGGCTGAAACGGGTGCTGAAAAACCGGCAATTACTGCAATAAGTATTAAAAATCTGTTCATGGGATATCCTTTCAATTTGTTGATAAATTATAATATTCTTCAAGCGTGATATTTGAGGTGAAAATTTTTGTTGCCAATTTTTTGCCGACGTATCTGAAATGCCAAGGCTCAAAATTAAAACCCGTTACTTTTTCTTTGCCTTTCGGATATCTTAAAATAAAGCCGTATTGATGTGCATTTTGAAACAACCACTTGATTTCGGGATCGTCTTCTTGTTGATTTTCAACCATTTGAGCGTTTCTTCGAAATATAATGTCTATCGCAAGGCCCGTTTGATGTTCGCTTGCACCGGGGGCGGCGACAAAATTTTGAGCATATGCCAAGCCTTTTTTTAAGGCGACATCGTTAAAGACGCGTTCCTGATATTCAAAAGAGCGATATGAAGAATCGATAAATATTTCATAACCTGCTTTTAAGGCATCTGCTTGCATATCCTTAAAAGCTTTATAAGCTTGAGGGTTTAAGCGATTGACATATGTTTTATCAAGTTTTGAACCGGTCGGCTCATGAACTTCAACAAGATTATCGGGCACAAAATTGCGAGATAATAAGTTTTGTTTGTTTACTAAGATGGTATAATCCATTTTATTTGCCTTAAAAAATTTTTGATAAACGCAACATATCGCTAAATTTTATTATGAACAAGAAAACGGATAAAATCAAGTTCGGAAGATAAAAAATTAAAAATAGTCTTGATTTTTGTTGAATTTGGCGCTAAAATTTAGACAAAAGGGGTTTTATGATGGCACCGATATATCATAATACGAATATTGAGCACGATAAAAGTGATTTGATGACACAAGAACGCACTTCTTTGTTAAAGAAGCGTATTGAAGATTTGAAGCGCGCTAATACAAACCTCTATATCGGGCAACCTCAAGCCACGCAGTCTGATGATGAATGTTATTTTGAAATTGAAGAAGCGTGCAAAAAATTTATAAATGACAGTAGTGAAAAAAATGAACAGGAGTTGGCAAAAACACTCGAAAAACATAATCTGCAATTATATTGTTATGCGGCAGACAGGACTTCGGAAGATGTTAAAAATATTGCGCGCATGGCTTTTAACGGTTATGTAG
>JAGCOI010000182.1 GCA_017645485.1 Alphaproteobacteria bacterium
TGCGGGTTGTGGGATATTTTTATTCCTAACTTAAAGGAAGGGACGGTATATAAATTTGAAATTAAAACGCATGAAGATTATATTTTACTCAAAGCAGATCCGTTTGCAACATATAGTGAAGTCAGACCGAAAACAGCTTCGGTGGTTTATGATATTACGGGTTATCATTGGCAGGATGAGCATTGGATGTGTGAGCGTGAGCAACATAACACGTTTGATAAACCGATATCGATTTATGAAGTGCATTTAGGCTCGTGGCGCCGTAAAGGGACATTCGGTGAAAACTATTTAACTTATCGTGAATTTGCGGATTATTTGGTGCCGTATGTGCATAATATGGGGTTTACGCATGTTGAATTTTTACCTTTATGCGAACATCCGCTTGATGCGTCATGGGGTTATCAGGTAACGGGGTTATTTGCACCGACTTCACGTTTCGGAACGCCGGATGATTTCAGATATATGATAGATAAATTTCATCAGGCAGGTATTTCGGTTATTATGGATTGGGTTCCGGCGCATTTTCCTAAAGACGGACACGGCTTGTGTGAATTTGACGGTACATGCTTATATGAACATGCCGATCCGAGAAAAGGCGAACATAAAGATTGGGGTACGAAAATTTATAATTACGGGCGTACGGAAGTCAGTAATATTTTGTGCGCAAGTGCTTTATATTGGCTTAAAGAATTTCATATTGACGGACTGCGTGTTGATGCTGTGGCATCAATGCTCTATTTAGATTATTCAAGAAAAGACGGTGAGTGGATTCCGAACTGCTACGGCGGTAATGAAAATTTGGAAGCCATATCATTTTTGCGTAAAATGAATGAATTGGTATACGGCGAAAATCAAGGCGTTATGACTGTTGCGGAAGAATCAACGGCGTGGCCGATGGTTTCGCGTCCGACCACCATGGGCGGCTTAGGCTTCGGTTATAAATGGAATATGGGTTGGATGAATGATACGCTTCGTTATATCAGTCACGAGCCCGTGCACCGTAAATATCATCACGGTATGCTGACATTCGGTCTTTTATACGCTTTTAATGAAAACTTTATTTTGCCGATTTCGCATGATGAGGTTGTTCACGGAAAGGGATCGATGCTTTCAAAAATGCCGGGAGATGAATGGCAAAAGTTTGCTAATTTACGCGCTTATTACGGTTTTATGTGGACGCACCCGGGTAAGCAACTGTTGTTTATGGGGTGTGAATTCGGACAAGATTGGGAATGGAATTCGGCTGAAAGCTTGCGTTGGCATCTTTTGGAATATCCGATGTATAAGGGTGTGCAAAATTGCGTGCGTGATTTAAATTTGATGTATCAGGGCAATTCGGCGCTTTATGAAGAAGATTTTGATTATAAAGGTTTTGAATGGATAGACCATGCCAATGCCGATGACAGTGTTATTTCGTTTATCAGACGAGGGCATAATCCCGACAATTATTTGATTGTGATTTGTAATTTTACACCTGTTGTACGGCATAATTACCGCGTCGGGGTTTTTGAGCCTTGCAAATATCAGGAAATTTTTAACAGTGATGATCCTTCATATTGGGGCAGCGGTGTTCGAAATGAAGGTCAAATGCAGATTTCAATGCAAGGGTGGAATATGAAACCTTATTCAATAGAGGTAACATTGCCACCGCTTTCAACAATTGTGATTAAACCTGTGAGGTAAAAATGAAAGTGTTAAAGCAAAGTTTGAGTAAACCGTATCCGTTAGGTGCAACATATGACGGGCATGGGGTGAATTTTGCTTTATTTTCGGCAAATGCCGAAAAAGTTATTCTGTGTTTGTTTGATGCAAGCGGGCGTAAAGAAACACATCGGGTGGAATTATACGGTAATGATGCAGGTATATGGCATGTATATTTGGAAGGTGTCCAAGTCGGACAATTATACGGGTATCGGGTTGACGGACCTTATGATCCGTTGCGAGGCAAACGTTTTAATGTTAATAAGCTTTTAACAGATCCTTATGCAAAAAAATTAAGAGGTGAGCTTATTTGGCATAAAGCGCTTTTCGGTTATGACATAGACAGCTCGGATCAGGATTTATCTTTTTCGCATTTAGACAGTGCACCTTATGTTCCGAAATGTGAAGTTACAGAGGATACATTTGATTGGGAAGATGATGTTAAACCGCAAATTCCGTTTGAAAAAACAATAATATATGAAATGCATACAAAAGGCTATACAGCCTTATTCCCGAAAGTAAAAGATATATATAAAGGCAAATTTGAGGCACTTTCCTCGCGTGAAATCAAAACATATTTGAAATGGCTCGGGGTAACGGCTGTTGAGTTGATGCCCGTTCATGCTTTTTTCGGTCATATTAAGGGTAGAGATCGCGTCAATTTTTGGGGGTATGAAACATTATCATATTTTGCCCTTGAGAACAGTTACTTATCAGATGATAATATTGACAGTTTTAAGAATATGGTCAAATCGTTTCATCAAAACGGTCAGGAAGTTATATTAGATGTTGTTTATAACCATACCATAGAGGGTAATCATCTCGGACCGACATTGTGCTATCGCGGTATAGATAATGAAAGTTATTACGTTTTGGATAAAGACAATAAACGTTTTTATTATGACAGTACGGGGTGCGGTGCCAGTTTTAATGTTGATAATGTTAATGTTTTAACATTGGTTATGGATTCGCTCAGATATTTTGCTCAAAACATGCATGTTGACGGCTTTCGTTTTGATTTGGCGGCAACGCTCGGGCGGGAAAAAACGGAATTTAATTATAACAGTGCGTTTTTTAAGGCTGTTCGGCAAGACGATGTTTTAAAAAATGTAAAGTTAATCGTTGAACCGTGGGATGTCGGACACAATGGCTATCAAATCGGGGCGTTTTTCCCTTCGTTTGGAGAATGGAATGATCGTTTCAGAGATGTGGTGCGGCGGTTTTGGCGAGGTGACACGCGTCAAGTGGGCGAACTGGCCAGCCGAGTTGCAGGATCGAGTGATATTTTCGGTTATCATAATCGCAATTTATGGACAAGCATTAACTTTATTACAGCACATGACGGCTTTTCTTTGCGCGATTTGGTCAGCTTTGCTAAAAAGCATAATGAAGCAAACGGTGAAAATAATCAGGACGGAACAAGTGAAAATTGGAGTTCCGATGGCGGTGCAGAGGGGCTTGATGTTTCAGGGGAAATACGTCAAAAACGTTTGAAACACGCACAAAATTTAACGGCCACATTATTGCTATCTTTCGGAACGCCGATGATAACGGCCGGCGATGAGTTTTTAAAAACGCAGTTCGGTAATAATAATCCTTACGGTCAGGATAATGTTTTAAGTTATATAGCGTGGGATGCCATTGAACCTGAAGGATATGAATTTGCACGCTTTGTCAGAACGCTGATTAAAATACGGCAATCATTACCTTGTTTTGAGCGTAAAAATTATTTTAAAGGGCAGAAAGTGGCGGGTACGCTCTATAAAGATTTAGCGTGGTACAATGAAAA
>JAGCOI010000183.1 GCA_017645485.1 Alphaproteobacteria bacterium
ACTTTTCAGGTCTTGATATGGCCTACGATTATTTTGTTGACCGGATTGGGATTTTATAGTCTGTATGGTCCGTTCAAAAAAGACTCAATGGATAAATTGGTAACGACATTGGGTGTTGTCGGAATGCTTGTTTTCAGTGCTCTTTGGAGCAATTTCTGTTTCGGAAGCGCTTCCGAGGTGCTGATATTTCAAGTTCTGCTCTTTATCGGTGAGATGTGTATCTTCTTTGTGGGATTATTTGCCGGTATGATGTGTGTCATGATTATTTGGTGCCTTTTCGTATTGCTCTTTATGAAAAAGCATGCGAAAGCACTGTTTAATTATGAAAGAAAAACAAAAAAACATAAAATATTATGTATGAAATTTTAATTGTGGTGACGATGGCGTTCATGATTTGGTTTTCTAAGAGCAATCTTGAAAACGTTTCAACTTTTGCTGATGCAAAAACAGTCATTATCAAAGCCGTAGGAACGCTTGTTTTAAGTTGTTTGTTGGCTTTAACGTTTGATGCCGATTTTGCTGATGAACCGATTATGAACTTCGTGTTAAGTGCAGTAACCTTTATGGCTGTAATGGTCGGACTTTCATGGGCAGGTGCATTTTTTTATGCCGTATGGCTTAAAATATTTCGGCCCGAAAAGCTGAAAGAATATGTTAAAGCGCCGCCTTATAAAAGACCTTTAGGTTGAAAATAACCCCGCATTTTTGCGGGGTTATTTTTTGTGGTCTGTTGCGTTTTCGTTCTTGTAAAATATCGGTAAGTATGTAAAATAATGCTTAAAGGAGGCAAACATGCTACAAGCTTTTTTATCTGAAGAAAAAAATATTTTTCTTTTATTATCAATTATATGCGGAATTTTATTCATCTTTTGGATGATGTTTTTTATAGGCTACATCAGAAAGAAAAGGGCACTTAATAAAGTGTTGGTTGAGCAAACGGAATATCGCACATGGAAAGGGTTTGCCGAAGATGAGTTGGATCATACGCGCAATTTGCTTGCAACCGTTACGGATGAAAAAATAAATCTTTTAAAAGAGAACGAGCGCTTAAAATCGGACATGTCCGCACAACAGAAATATTTAAGCGAACAGATTGAATTTTTGCGCCAGAATAAGCAGGAACTTTCTGAAAAATTTCAGAATATTTCAAACGAGATTATTAAAGCGCAAAATGCTTCTTTTAACGAAAATCAAAAAACAACAATGAATTTTATATTAAAGCCGTTTGCCGATCAGCTTGCCGAGTTTAAGAAAAAAATGGATGCGTCTCATGATGACAGTGTGAAGTTTGATGAGCAAATCAGGCACTTGTTTGATTTGAACAATAATTTAAGCAAAGAAGCGCAGAATTTAACAAATGCTTTGAAAGGCAATAAAAAAATTCAGGGTAATTGGGGCGAATTTCAGCTGGAGCGCGTGTTGGAAATTTCGGGTTTGCAAAAGGGGATTAACTATTTTTGCCAAGAAACATTTAAAGATGAAAATGAAAAAGTGTTGCGCCCTGATGTGATTGTGCAATTACCCGATGACAGACAGGTTATTATAGACAGCAAAGTTTCGCTTAACGATTATGTTGATTTTGTAAATGCCGAGGATGAAGCGGCGCGCAGTGAAGCCTTAAAAAAGCATATTGCATGCATCAGAAAGCATATTGATGAGCTTTCAAGCAAAGAATATCAGAAGTTGTTGAAAGACGAATCATTGGATTATGTGATGATATTTATTCCGATTGAGGGCGCTTATGTGGAAGCGGCGCATGCGGATTTAGGCTTATATGATTATGCCTTGAGTAAAAATATTGCCATTACAACGCCGTCTTCATTATTGCCGTTGCTCAGAACGATTGAAAACTTATGGCAACTCGATAAACGCAATAAAAGTGCGGCAGAACTTGCGGATATCGGCGGTAAAATTTATGATAAGCTTGCGGGCTTTATGCAGGATATGAAACAAATTGATAAATCGCTTGAGGCGGCGCACGGGCATTATAATGATGCCATGACAAAACTTGCGGGTAAGGGCAGTGCGATTTCGTTTGCAATACAGCTTAAAGAAAAAGGCGCTAAAGTCAGCAAGCAACTGACCTTGGAAGGCAAACAAAACGAGACACAAGAAGAAAGGAACTTAAATGAGTAAGATTATATTTACGGGTGGCGGTTCAGCCGGTCATGTAACATTGAATTTGGCTTTAATTCCGTTTTTTTTGGAAAAAGGTTGGGAAGTTGTTTATATCGGTTCTTATAACGGTATTGAGCGTGATTTATTAAAAAAATTTAATAAGGTTAAATATTATGCGATTCAAACAGGTAAACTGCGTCGTTATTTTTCATGGCAAAATTTTTGGGATGCCGTTAAAATTCCGCTCGGTGTGTTTCAAGCCATATTTATTGTTTTAAAAGAAAGGCCGAATATTATTTTTTCAAAAGGCGGTTTTGTATCTTTTCCGGTTGTTTTGGCAGGTCGTATTTGCGGTGTGCGTTGCCTGATGCACGAATCGGATGTAACGCCGGGGCTTGCCAATAAAATGTCGTTGCCGTTTGTTGAGCGCTTTTTTACAACGTTTGATGATACGATTAAATATGTGAAAAATAAGGCAAAAGTGGATTGTATCGGGCCGGTCCTTTCGGACAGATTTGAGGGTGGTGATAAAAAACGCGGGTGTGCGTTGTGCGGATTTGATGAAAATAAGCCCGTGATTATGTTTGTCGGCGGATCGCTCGGGGCAAAAACCTTAAATGAGGCGGTAAGAGCAAATTTAAAAGAACTGCTTTCAAAATATCAACTTATTCATATATGCGGACGCGGGCAGACAGACGAAAGTATTCAAGCCGCAGGGTATAAGCAATTTGATTATGTCGATGTTCAGTTCAAAGATTTGATGAAAGCATCTGATGTTGTGGTTTCGCGCTCGGGCTCAAACGCAATTTTTGAACTGCTCAGTTTGCACAAGCCGATGGTGTTGGTGCCTCTGCCGAGCGTTGCGAGCCGGGGCGAGCAGAGTTTGAATGCAAAATCTTTCAAAGACAAAGGATATGCCGAAATTGTCAGAGATGAAGATTTAACAGATTCGGCGCTTTTCTTGCAAACGATTGATGAAGTATTTGTTCATCGCTCGGATTATGAAAAGCGTATGCAAAATGCCGATTTGAAAGCCACGAACAATACAGAGTTGGCCTCAAAAGTAATGAAGCTTGCAAAATAGCGCATAACTTATCCCCTACGATAAAATTGCGCTTTACATCAAAAAATATTGCGCCTATGCTGTGTAATGTCATAAAAACAAACAAAGGAATAAGAAAATGACTGAGAATGCAAAGACGGATTTTTTATCCGATATTAAAGAAAACAAAATTTCCGTAACCGTATTTTTAATTAACGGTGTTAAGTTACAAGGTGTGATAACGTTTTTTGACGAGCAAGCATTGCTACTTCGCAGAGACGGGCATACACAACTTGTTTATCAACATGCCATTTCAACGATTATGCCCGCGCAAGCCGTCGATGTGGCGGAAGATTAACTTTGCTTGATATAGAGCAAAATCGAAAATTTAAAACAATCGTTATTTGCCCCGCGTTGATTGGGGAAAGGGTTTTTGAGTCATATAAAACACGTTTGAATGAAGCAATCGGTTTGTCGCTTGCGATTAATCTTGATGTTGTGTATTCGGAGCTTATTCGCATCAAAGAAATTAGGCCGGCGACTTATTTTTCAAAAGGATTTGTTGAAAAAATATTGCCGGTTATTGAAAAAAATGATGTCTTTTTAATGATTGTTGATACCTCACTCACG
>JAGCOI010000015.1 GCA_017645485.1 Alphaproteobacteria bacterium
ATAATAAGCCCTAAATCAGATGCGGTCAGCAGAAATTTATTGTGTTGATGCAAAATTTCATAATTCAACGTTTGTATCACTATTTCCGTTCCGTAACCTTTTTTTCTGTATTCATTTAAAACACCAACCCAATAAACGGCCGAATATCCGCCGCCACGAATAACTTGCGATACACCGACGGGCTTATTTCCTTTATAAAAGATAAAATAGGTTGCATATTTTTTTCTTAAATCCGTTTTAAACGATTCATAAATAGAATCAGTATCCCATTTATCATAAATTTGAGATGCTATTTGTCCCCATAGAATCAAATCTTCTTTTGTTTTAACGGTTTTGAATTTTAAACTTTCTTTTATCTGAAAAGGTGAATTTTTTTCCAAACCGTAAACAATAACTTTTTCAGAAAACTCAAGTTCATCCTGATATTTGACATGCAGATTTTCTAATGGCGAAGCCAATACGCTTTTATAGTTTTGCGTTTCTGTTGAAATATTTTTTAATATTGTTTTATTAACTTTTTCGGCATAAGTCGGATTAAGACCGCCTCTGGCAATAGGAAAGGCCCACTTAAAATACATGACACCGTTTTTGATGTAGCAGATATTTTTTCTTTGTTGTCTCACTTCATATAAATTTTGCATATATTTTAACATGGTTCGTTTCCTATAATTAAATCCGCTTTTACAGATTTTGAATCAACTTTACAAACAGTCTGACACCAAATCCGGTTGCACCTTTCGGTGTTAAAGGCTTACCCTTTGTTTCTTTATCCATGCCGGCAATATCAAGGTGTGCCCATGAGGTGCCTTTTTGAATAAAGCGCTGCAGAAAACATGCGGCCGTAATAGAACCGGCATTACGTGATTCGCTGATATTTTTCATATCGGCAATATCCGAATCCATCATTTTGTTATAAGCATCATTGATTGGTAATTGCCACACTTTTTCCCCAGAGGCACTGCTCGCTTTAGAAATATCATCTATCAGATGTTGCGAATTGCCCATCACACCGGCCATTTCCGTTCCGAGTGCAACCGTAATCGCACCCGTTAATGTGGCAATATCCACCACTTTTTTAACGCCGTATTCTGTTTGTGCATACCATAATAAATCTGCCAAAACCAAACGTCCTTCGGCATCCGTATTTAATATTTCAACGGTTTGTCCCGACATAGACGTAATAACATCGCCCGGACGTGTTGCAGTGCCGGACGGCATATTTTCAACCAAACCGACAATTCCTATAATATTCACGGGTAATTTTTGTAAGGCCACAACTTTTAAAGCACCGATAACGGCGGCCGCACCGGCCATATCCTGTTTCATATCCCACATACCGTTTGCAGGCTTTAAGGATATACCGCCCGCATCAAATGTAACGCCCTTGCCTACCAAACCCAAATCAAATTCATCTTTTCCTTTATTGCCGAGCCATTTAATAACAGCCACACGCGGTTTGTTTTCAGAACCTTGAGCCACAGACAATGCCAAATTAAATCCGCAATTTTTCATACGTTTTTCATCTAAAATATCTACATCAAGCCCCAAATAACCCAAACGCTTAATATCATCTGCCATCATAACCGGCGTCATATTGTTTGCAGGTTCGTTTGTTAAATCTCTTGCATACCGAACACCGTTTGCAAGCGCCGCATACGGCACATATTCTTTGGCATTGAGTGTTAACCCTTTAGCTTTAAAAAACACACGCTCAAGTTTTGCAAAATCTTTATCTTCACGCTTTGTCATATACTTATCAAATGAATACGATGCCAATTCAATGCCAAAAGCAATTTCATATGCTGCCTCTTGTCTCATATTTTTCGGCAGATAAATGCAAGCTTCCGTTTCTTTTTTAATTAAGCGATAAATTTTACCGCCCGTCACATCAAAATCTTTTGACTTCCCGCCCATCAGCATAATCATTATTTTATGCTTTAACGTATCCACCGATATAACATCACCGGCTTTTCTTTCACTGTGACGATAGCATTTAAGAGCAATATCGGCATCATCTTTACCAAGCAAATCTTTTATGTTTTGTTTTACTGATTTGACATCACTTAAAACCACAATCGGCATATTAGCGGATAACCGTTTGCCTTCAAAAACATACTCAACCATTTTTTTCTCCACATTTACATTATTTCATTTGTCTGAACTTATCACAAATATATTACTATTTTATAAAAAAAACTTGCACTCAAAAACATTTTACTTTATATTTTCGACAAAATGATAAGCAAGAGAGTTTTTTGATAATGTCACAGACATATACAAACGAATCTACTAGAATCGGCGGTAAAAATACCGATATCGAAAAAAATCTTGTGAACGACGTTTTATATGCCAAAAAGGGATTCGTCGAAAAGTTTCATATGCTTAATTTTCAGCAACAACTCAATGTTTATCAGGAACTCATCAAATACTCTCAAAGCACGGATTCTGATGATAGATGCCCCACGGATGCTTCCGATAAATTGGATCGAATTATGGAAAGCATCGGGCTTTATATTGTAGATAGGCAAGATTGTTTTTTAAGCAAAGAAGAACGTTTAATCATTCGCATGGACTTTTACGGCACCATAGATCGTATCACTCAAGAAAGCGAACGTAAAAGAAAGCTTAGTAAACCCTATATGGATTTAATAGAAAAGCCTATCAGAAAACGTCCGAAAATGGCCGACTACGATTTTCAATCCGCACCGATGTGGCCTTTATTTACCAGATTTAAAAGCTTTCGCTCGATTGAGAAGAATTTAAAGCGCTATTTAGTGATAAACAAAATCAATCCGCAGATTTTAAGTATCATGACCGTACGCGATTTTTCCGATTTGATTGCCCGTGCTTTTGAAAGCACACCTGAAAAGTTGCAATTGGAAGATATCAAAAGCGTTCATCAGATGTCTGAAAAAGTTAAAAAATATTTTGCCGCCAACCATATTGACCCCGAATGCTTATCAACCTTTCACGATACCGTCGTTTCGAAAATTCTTAAAACAAAGTATAGCCCCGGCATCAAAATTCCTTTTGAAAAACCTGTATCCGTACGCAAAAGATTCGTCATGTCTTTTATTGAGGAACATGAACATGAAATTTCTGATATTTTGCTTAACCAAGGTTACGACAAACGTTATGTTTCATCAATCATCAATGCCATGAAAAAATACGGTGCAACAAAAACCGAAAAACTTGTGATTACGGAAACACATTTTACCGATCAAATTTTAAAAGACTTTACCAAAGCTAAAATCAATTGTAAAGATTTTAAAACAGGTGATCCGATACCTCAAATACTCATAGATTATCTTATTTTAGCCGACCGTGGAGATTTGGTCGCCGCTCGCGATACAACCGGTCAAAAGCTCTGCAGTTCCGATTTTCCGTCTTTTGAAGTACACCACAAACATGCTGTCAGTTCAAGCGGCGATTTATCTAATATTGCTTCCATCAATTATAAAGATAATTTATGTCTTGTATTCACGGAAATTCATAATTTTATTTTGCACGGCATGGACAGTATTTCAGACAACAAGCGTGACGCATATTCCCGCCGCACGGAATTTCAAGCGGAAGATATCGCTTTCATGGGAGGGTTTGAACAAGATAAGCAAATTTTCTGTGCTTACTTTGATATGCCGTCCCGCAGAAAAAATGATAAAGAAGACAGTAAAAACTATACAACATATGAAGGATGCTTAAATCGTTTGGAAGAAAACCAAATGCAATATGAAAAACAATCAAAGC
This sequence comes from Alphaproteobacteria bacterium, assembly GCA_017645485.1. Classification (GTDB taxonomy): domain Bacteria; phylum Pseudomonadota; class Alphaproteobacteria; order RF32; family CAG-239; genus UBA1254. The sequence goes on from JAGCOI010000015.1 coordinate 3,748, forward strand.
AAGCTTATTTAGATTCGCAAGCCATCGCTTTTGAATCAATGATGTCCGGCGGGCGTAAAAAAACATCCGTCAAAAAAGTGTCTGCTGTATCTTCAAAGCACCCGCTATATCCACAAAACATACTCTCACATAAATTGAAAAAAGACAATTCAAGATGACGGAACTCTCAGATTTTTTAACTGAAAATCAATTTATAACAAAAGAAAATCCTCTTCAAATCAGAGACATCATTGAAGTTCAGAAGAGTTTGCTTCAAGCCGGTTTTCATCTATTGCCTGAGGGTTTCATAAAACTTCTGAAAATTCACAACGGCATACAAAGTCAATCCGGTGCTGTTTTGGGGATAGCCCCTGAAAATAAATCTTTGGATATTCTATCCTTCAATAAATTACACAATCATTCCACACAAAAAATTATCATAGGTTATGATGATTTTGCCTTTTTGATTTACGATTTCAAGCGTCAAGCTTATTTTTTGATTGACAAACATGATAATATGGAGCTTGATGACTTTTTGGAAGATGAATTGTTATCATCCATCAGTTCCGTTTTGAATTTTTAAGAATACCATGACGAATA
>JAGCOI010000184.1 GCA_017645485.1 Alphaproteobacteria bacterium
AAAATGACATGGAAGCTTCATATTTTTTAGATAAGTTTGTTATTGTAACGCAGGAAGAAAGACAGGCTTATCAAGAATATGCAGCCCTGCAAGATATGAAAGAAAAGCAGGCAAAAGAGGCGCAAGAGCAAGCAGCCAGGCTCGCAAAAATCCGTGCAAGACAAGAAAGAAGAGACAGCAGAAAGCAGGCAAAAATACAGAAAAAAGAACAAAAAATTCAAGCTAAAGCTAAACTAGCCGAAGAGGCAGAAAAAAAGGCCCTTGAGAAGAAAATTGAGGAAAAATTCTTCGGTCGGAAATAGTATTTAGTGATGAAAAAAAAGTCGTTGAAGTGGGAAAAGAGCGAGTGAAATCCCGTTGATATGAGACTTTTTGATAAAAAACTTCAATTAAAACTTTAAGAACTTCAATAAGGCATTTTGATTTTCAAATTCCGCTTTAATATGTAAAACGTTGAAATTGTTTTGCATTTGAGGCGGAATTTTAACATAGTCTTTTAATGTGGTGTATATCGGCAGACCTTTTTTTGAGGCTTTTTTAATGATATGTTTCAACTCATCTTTGGTGTAAAAGTGATGGTCCGGAAAATCATAGGCATTTACAACGGTCAGACCGCATTTTTGAAGTGAATCATAAAACTTTTTCGGATAACCGATCCCGGCAAAAGCCACAACATCCGTGTTTTGATGCAAAGGCTTTTGTTCTTTAACGGTTACGCGTAAAACGGGTTTGTTGATTTTTGAGAGAAGGTTATGTTTATCATCACCGATGAAAATAACGGCATCAGCCCGTTTTAAGCCGCTTTTTAGGCTTTCACGAAGCGGACCGGCCGGAATAATCAGACCGTTACCGATGCCTATTTCGCCGTTGAACACCAAAAAGGAAATATCTTTTTTCAAACTCGGGTTTTGAAAGCCGTCATCCATAATTAAAATATCTGCACCGTTTTGAACGGCAATTTGTGCGGCCTTTGCACGATTATGACAGACAACGCACGGCGCAACGGACGCTAAAATTAAGGGTTCATCGCCGACATCTTCAGCTGTGTGTTTGGCTTTGTCAACCAATACACCGCTTAATTTTCCGCCGTAACCGCGTGAAATAAAAAACGGATGTTTGCCTTGAGCAATCAATATTTCGGCAAGCGCCATCGATACAGGGGTTTTACCGACACCGCCGGCGCTGATGTTGCCGACGCAAATAACCGGAACACCCGCCTCATAAGGTTTTTTTAATTTCAAGCGCACTTTGGTTGCCAAAGCGTATAAAGCACCTATCGGGGATAAGGCGACAGAAATGAAATTGTGCGTTTGCCAATATTTCGGAGTTTTCATTTTTTTACTTAATATAGTCTTTAATTTTTTCGACAATACCATTTAATACTTTGGCTTCGCTTGTTGCCCAATTATAAGCAAGCGTGCGCTTTTCTTCCAAGAATTCGGGTGATGTCAGAAGCTTTTGAACGATATCCATCAATTCCAATACATCGTTGACTTCCATAACGGCGTTTGCTTTGCGGGCACGATTCATTGCATCCGAAAAATTAAACATGTGCGGACCGACAATTGTTGCATCACGATAACGTGAGGGTTCCATAAAGTTTTGACCGCCGTGCGAAATAAGAGAACCGCCGACAAAAACAATGTTGATTAACTCGTAAAAAATGCCGAGTTCGCCGATGGTATCCGCTACATAAACTTCCGTTTCTTTTTCAATAGGCTCGTTTTGAGAGCGAAGCGCCACTTTCAAACCATAATCATGCGCCAGCTTTTCTTTGATTTCCACACCTCTTTCGGGATGGCGCGGCACAATAACCGTAATCAAATTCGGCACCTTTGCTTCCAAGTCTTTTAAGAAACGGCCGATTTTTGATTCTTCATCATCATGCGTGGAGCTGACAAGCCATTTCGGTCTGTTATTCAACTGTTCGGCAAGCAGAGCTTTTTTCTTTTCATCAACGGGTAAGGGCAGGCCGGCATATTTTAAGTTGCCGAGGCTTGCCGTGTTTTTGGCACCCAGTGCCTGCAAACGGCGCGTATCTTCATCCGATTGCCCTAAACATAATGTAAAGCAATCTAAAATCGGATGAATGGCAAATTCAAATTGTTGCCAACGACGGAAAGACTTGTTTGAAATGCGACCGTTGATTAAAATAAGCGGCGTGTTGCGCTTTTTAATCGTTGAAAGCATGCAAGGCCAAAATTCCGATTCAAACCATAAGACGAGATTAGGTTTCCAATGGCGAATAAAACGTGCGGCATAAAGCGGATGTTCTAATGGAAAATATTGATGAAATGCACGATCGGGCAAACGTTTTGCCATAATGTCTGCCGATGTTACCGTGCCGGTTGTGACCAATATGTGCAAATCAGGATATATCTGAAGCAGTGTTTTAATTAAAGGAAGCATTGATACGGCTTCACCGACCGATGCACCGTGCATCCAAATAAGTGTGCCTTTCGGACGTGGTAAAACAGCTTTGCCGAGCCTTTCATGAAAACGCGCAACATCTTCTTTTCCGTTTTTTTTGCGTTTTTCAATGTAGCGATTAAGCGCAAGCGGATACATAATGGCTAAAACGGCTTTGTATAATCTGAGCAGCATGTGTTAGTCCTTTCGCTGTTGTTTCATCAATTTGGCAGATAAGGTGCCTTGTTCGATTTTAGGAAGATTTAATTCGTTGTCCAACTGCCATGTCAGTTCATTTAATTCCTTTTCAATTTGGAGGCGATATTCTTCCAATTTTTCTTTAGGCGTGTTCTTTTCAATAAAAAACGGCTTTGTGACAGCCACAATCCCTTTTTGGAAAGGAAGCGGCAGCAACATACGATCCCAACTTTTGCCCAAAATTTTCGAGCGGGCAATGGAATAAGTCATGCCGATGATGGGCTTGCCTGTTGTTTTGGCATAATAAATCGGGCTCATGGACATGGTCATGGACGGACCGCGCGGACCATCGGGGATAATGGCAATGCTGGCATTGTTTTTAAGTTCACGCAACAGCCTGACAGCCGAAGCACGCGGATTTTCATTTGTGGAACCGCTGATGTTTTCAATGCCGAAACGTTTCAAAAGCCCCGCAATTAACTGCCCGTCACGATGAGGGGATACAAGGGCCGATAATTTAGAGCATTGATTCCAAAAATACGGTGCAAGCGCAATGCGCCCGTGCCATGCAATGAAAATAACGGCGTTATGCTCTTTCAAATTTTTGTAAAATACATCAATATCGCGTTTTTCCCAACGTGTTGTTAAGGCCACAAAACGCACATACCAATAACAAAAGAAGCTTGCAATACGTATGGCATACGGAGACTTTGAAATTTTTTTAAACAAACACATCCAAGTTCAATCTTATAATTAACATTCGGGTTTTATCATAGACATTTTTTTTATCTGCGCAAGTAAAAACAAGGCAAAACAAACACTTCGCTATAAAATATTTTGTTACAAAAAACAACAAGAATTTTACTCTTTTTAAGAAAAAGTAAATATATCTGAATTTTTTTTCATTTGTTTCAGCCGAACAGTTTGCATCTTGACAATAAAATCTTTTTTTGATAAAGTTCCGGAAGCTTTAATTTTATTATGTTTTATCATTAAATAACATTTATGGAAAAAAATCTGTTATATGTGAATGAGTTTCTGCAGGTAGAAACATCACGAAAAAAGCAAAAAGCGATTGTAAACGAGGTCGCGGGTATGTTGGAAATTGCCTTTTTGACACCGATTGCCTATAAGAAAAAGGGCGAGACCATGCCTTTGGTTGTTAAATGGTGTGAGAGCAAATTTCCGGACTACGAGAAGTTTCGCCGTTACTGTTTTCCGCATTCGGAAACATGCTTGCTTCAAAACAAGCATGATATTGAACATCGCAGAAGACCGAGATTTCGGAAGTGCTATACAAGTACATCACAACAGGATCGTTACGGACATGTCGGTGGATGGGATACGATAAATGAGAAGGGGTTGTGTTGCAGAGCTATGCAACCATTCAACGTTTATGCTGCTATAATCGTGACGAAAGAATACTTTTTAAGTATCAATCCGACCGTTAAGTTGAGTGAGTATGATTTTACGAAGGGTTTTGTTGCTTTGTAAGCTTATTGCAAATTAAAAAAAGATTGCCGAAGTTTGTTCGGCAATCTTTTTTGTTTTTAAAGCAATCGAATTATTTCTTTGCTTTTGCCTTAACAGCTGCCTGAGCGGCGGCCAAACGTGCAACAGGTACACGGAAAGGTGAGCATGAAACATAATCCAAACCGCATTCTTGGAAGAATTCGATTGATTTAGGATCACCACCGTGTTCACCGCAAACGCCGAGGTGAATATCCGGATTGACCTTTCTTCCCTCAACGCAAGCGCGTTTGACGAGTTTGCCAACGCCTTCAACATCAATAGAGGCAAACGGATCGGCCACATAAACGCCGCGTGCGCGATATTCTTCCAAAATAGCGCCCGTATCGTCACGGCTCATACCGAGTGTTGTTTGTGTTAAGTCGTTTGTGCCGAAACCGAAGAAAGCAGCGCTTTGAGCGAGTTCTTCAGCCATTAAAGCGGCACGAGGCAATTCAATCATTGTACCGACAATGTAATCAACCTTTTTGCCTTTTTCGGCAAAAACTTTTTCAGCCGTTGAGTCAATGATTGCTTTAACAATATCCAATTCCTTCTTAGAGCCCGTAAGCGGAACTTCGATTTCAGGAATAACTTTAATTCCCTTTGCTTCGCATTCCAAAGCAGCTTCTAAGATAGCACGAGTTTGCATTTCGCAAATTTCAGGGTATGTAACAGCCAA
>JAGCOI010000185.1 GCA_017645485.1 Alphaproteobacteria bacterium
AATCACTGTCCCCGACGACGATTAAATCAAACTGATTGTCTGCTTTTGTACCGTGAATATAGGCCGATAAAATTTTAACATTATCATCTTTATGATACATGCTCAAAATTTGTCTCGGATTTAAGCCTCTATGCACAACATCAACAGACATTAAAGCCGAATCCGAACTGGCCATCAGAAGCGGTGTAAAATTGATGTCCGCATTTTCTCGAGGCATCACAACCCCGACAGATGTCATCATCATATGACGAAGTTTTTTTGTAACCGGATGAAACGGATTAAAATTTGATGCTTTTAATGAAAATTCTATAACATCTTGTGTATAAGCCGGATTATTTTTGTAATTACTGGTGGCATCAACCGTCATTGAATTTTCCAAATCCGCGACGACATATTCATCATAAAACTTAAAGCCCCAAAATTCATCTAATCCGCCCAAATAGGATGTACCGTACGGACTGGATGAAGTCATATACAAACGTTGTGCCTCCGCCGCATTATCCAACAACAACAATATCTTGCCGTAATTTTGTGAATATGCTTTAATTTTTTCAATCATTTCATCTGATAAATCTCGCGGATGAACAATCATTAAAACATCTGTTTTATCATCTAAATCTTCAGGTTTTTGAACAGATTTAATCTGGTAAAGTTCGCCTATTTTATCGGCTATTTCAAAAGGTGATAAAACAAAACTGCCTTCACTTTGAGCCTCGCCCAAAACAGGCAAACTCGAAATTAACCCGATTGTCGGTTTTTGTTTGGTCAACCGATAGATTAAAGTCGTTAAATCTTGTTCCAAAAAATTTAAGCGTTCAACGGACAGATACGGTATCACTTCTTTATGGTCCAAAGCATCCACAATTGAAATACCGAAAAGCGCGTTTTGATTTAAGTCTATCAACGGTATAGGTTGCAAGCCGTCCGAAATACCTCTGTCTTCGATATTATCCAAATTTTCGGGATGATATATTTTAAAATCAAATTTACCGTTTGAAACGGTTTTGTAATTTTGCAACAGCATCTTCACTCTGTCAAACACTTGTCTTAAATCAGGGTTCCGTTTAGCTAAAATACTTGAAAAATAAAGTTTGGCGGTCACAGGCTCTTCTAAATTTTGTAAAACATCAACCGTATTTTTATCAAGCGTCCATATTTTTTCCTGTGTCACATCAAATTGCGTACCGCGCGTTAAGTTGTTTGCAAGCAAATTAAACCCTGCAAATCCGACCATAAACATCAGCCATGTCATCACATACACACTCTTACGATTTGATTTTAACCAAAAAGAAGTACCTGAAGTTCTGAAGGCCACAATCAACATCGTGGTAAAATTAAACAAAACAATCAACGATACAAAAAACAAAATATCGCGCCATTCCAACAAACCGTTAATCAAACTCGAAAAATGCGTTAAAAAACTGAATGAAGCAATCGTATCAATCATATAATCGGGCACAAACAACCTGAAAAACGCCAAAACAAATTCAAGCCCGCTGAAAAAGAACACTAAATTCGCAATAACCGCCAAAACAAGCGCAATGACCTGATTTTTTGTTAAAGCCGACATTGTCTGCGAAATCGCAAGCATTGCCCCTGCCAGCAGACACCCCGCGCCATACGATAACAAAATCACGGCATTATCGGGTGTTCCCAAAACATTAACGGTTATCACAAAAGGAAAAGTTAAAGCCAGCGCAATCGTACAAAAAACAAACGAAGCTAAAAACTTACCCCA
>JAGCOI010000186.1 GCA_017645485.1 Alphaproteobacteria bacterium
AAAACGAGAATTATCAGAAACAACAAAAGAAACGTGATTAATTCGATGAGAAAGAGTCGCGTCAGAACTTTTGTGAAAAAAGTTGATGCTTTAATTGCTGCCGGCAAGAAAGAAGAAGCAACGGTCGCTTTCAAAGCGGCAGAATGCGAAATGATGCGTGCGGCTCAAAAAGGTGTTTTTCATAAGAACACGGCTTCGCGTACGGTTTCTCGTTTAGCTCAAAAAATTAAAGCTTTATAATTTAGCTTTCAGAGGCTTTAACGCATGTCAAAAATCCGCTTTGAGCGGGGTTTTTGCATGCGTTTTTTTTATAATCATACAAGAATCGGTAAGGAAAATAGGGATTTTCAAAAAAAATTTGATGTCAAGAAAAATAATTGCAATGTTCTAAAAAAGTTCTATTGTATTTAAAAAAAATCACGCTTACTATCAAAATACTTTAAAAAATTATTAACAAACCCGAAACTGAATATAACTGTTATTGAATAAGGAATGAACAAATGGCCGAAGAAGCATTGAAAAATAATAATAATTCTGTTCAAGACGAATGGGGGCAGGTTTGCAGTCAATTAAAAATGGAATTCGGTGAAACCGCATTTGAAAGTTGGCTTAAGCCATTGAGTATTGGCTCATATAATAACGGTATTATGGATATATGTGTGCCTACCGCCTTCATGAAAAACTGGGTTTTAACGCACTATTCGGATAGAATCCATAAAATTTGGGAACATAAAAACCCCAACATTAAAAAGATAAATTTTATTGTGAGCACGCATGCGTCGGATAATTCTTTGTTGAAGAAAATTTCATCAACACCGACACCTCAAAATGTTTATGTGCCGCAGTTTAATCAAATTGCAAGTAATTTTAATGATTACGGAACACGCGAAGGTTTTATGCAACTTTCCGCACCGCTTAATCCCGCATATACGTTTGATACGTTTGTTGTGGGCAAAACAAATGAGTTTGCCTGTGCGGCCGCCAAAAAAGTAGCCGAGTCGAAAAATGTTTCGTTTAATCCGTTGTTTTTGTATTCAGGCGTCGGTTTGGGTAAAACTCACCTGATGCATGCCATTGCATGGCATATTAAACAGCAGGATCCGAGCCGCAACGTGATTTATCTGTCAGCCGAACAGTTTTTGTTTAAGTTTGTGAAAGCTTTGCGTTATAAAGATACGGCGGCTTTCAAAGAGCAATTCAGATCAGTTGATGTTTTAATGGTTGATGACGTGCAATTTATGAGCAACAAGGAATCAACTCAGGAAGAATTTTTCTATACATTTAATTCACTGATTGAAGAAGGGCGTCAGATTATTATTTCGGCAGACAAATCGCCGACGGATTTGGAAGGAATTGAGGCTCGTTTGAAATCACGATTGAGCGGCGGTTTGGTGGCAGATATTCATCCGACGGATTTTGACTTGCGTGTGGGTATTTTGAACCATAAAGCCAAAGAAATGGGTATTACGTTGCCCGATAAGGTTGTGGAATTTTTGGCTCAAAAAATTACCTCAAATATCAGAGAATTGGAAGGCTCTTTGAGACGAATCGTTGCCCATTCGCAATTGTTATCCAAAAACGAAATTACGCTTGATATGACGCAGGATATTCTAAAAGATATGCTGCGTTCGATTGACCGTAAGACAACAATTGATGAAATTCAAAAGAAAGTGGCGGAATATTTCAATATTTCTGTCAAGGAATTGCAATCTTCAAGACGTGCACGGACCGTGGCTCGTCCGCGTCAGATTGCCATGTATTTGGCAAAGCAGTTGACATCGCGCTCGCTTCCGGAAATAGGACGTAAGTTTGACAGAGACCATACAACGGTGATGCACGCGGTGCGCAAAGTGGAGGGCTTAATCGGCGAAGATGCTTCGCTGGCAGAAAGCGTGAATGCATTGCGTCGTGCACTTGAAAATTAATCTGTTTTTCGAGTTTTCATTTTGATCTCCTTTAACCTCGCTTTTTTATAAGGCGGGGTTTTTTAATGTGATAACAGAAAAAGGATTGTAAGGATTGGGCAGATGAGGCGCCGTTATGACAAATTATCAACAAATGTAAAAAAAGAATGGATTTTAAAACCAAAGCGCATAATATAAAGACATATGTTTAAAAAATAAAAGGATAGAAAACATGGTTAATATGTATCGGGGCGCTTTTTTTTCGCTTCTTACGGTCTTTTTGTGGGCTGTTTCGAACATCTTTTTAAGATATTGTTTGTTGGAACACGGATGTAATCAATTTGCGGTTGCCTGTTCAAATGTGTTGTTCAGCGGTTTGGCTCTTATTGCCATCGGCAGTCGCAAGACAAATGTGAAAGAAATTGTGACGAACTATCAAACTTGGATTTTCGGTGCGTTGCAGATTTTTCGTAATATGTTTATGTTAATGGCATTTGTTTATATTTCTTCGACACAGGCTAATTTGCTCGGTAATGTTGAGATTATTTTTTCGGTGTTGCTCGCTTGGGCCATTTTTAAGCGTAAACCATGTTTGATAGATTTTGTGGCCATGGTGTTTATTTTATTCGGTTGCTTTATTTTAGTGGCGGATTTACCGATGGATACCGCAATAAAAGCTGTGGTGTTTGTTGTGATTTCAGCTCTTTTAAATAATATACGTACGATTTTTGCCGAAGTGCATCCGGACAATAAAGCCAATTTAAGTATTTCTGAAAGGCTCAGTGTGACAGGTTGGATTTTGTTTGTAAGTGCTATTACGCTGATGATTGTGTCGGCCGTACTCGGTATGATTGTGTATGCCTTACCTGAAAGCTTTTTGGATACGTTTAAGTTCTTTAAGTTGATGCCGTCACCAATGGAATATTTTGCGCCGAACAATTTGCTTGCCGGTTTGATTAATGCGGTATTGATTTATGCGGCTTCAATGTATTGCTATTTATATGCGGTCAGCTTATCAAACAGCGAATATTTTATGATGTTTCGTTCAACGCAGGCCGTGTTTACGTATTTTGTGGAAGTGATTGCCGGGGCTATGATGCTTTTACCGAAGCTTTCGTTTTCATCAATTGATTGGTTTGCGGCCGTTAC
>JAGCOI010000187.1 GCA_017645485.1 Alphaproteobacteria bacterium
AAGGAAGAAGAATCAACGTTGAAAGCACTTATCACATTGCCTGACGGGACTTCCGAAACCAAAGAATTTTTATCGGTTTTCGTTAATAATGAGGTGAGTATGAACACGGCGACGGTTGCTTTATACGGTGATATGGAAAACAATGATGAATCACTGATACCGGGCGGTTATGTGCAAATGGCTCTGCTGTTTGACGATGAGGCTGTCGTTTTAGTGCCGCAGGCCGCTCTTGCTCAAGATGAAAACGGGTTTTACGCTTATGTTGTTAATGCCGATAATGTTGCGCTTGAACGCAGGTTGCAACTTGGGGATACGGTCGGCAATAAGCAGATTGTTAAATCCGGATTACAGCCGGGTGACAAGGTTGTGATTAAAGGGGTGCAAAAATTAAAACACGGCCAAAAAGTTGAGTCCGCACTTGTTAATTCAAATTTAGAACTGTAAGTTAAATAAGGATAGAACGTTATGTTTTCAAAGTTTTTTATTGAGCGTCCGCGATTTGCGATTGTGATTGCGATTGTGATGTCGCTTGCCGGTATTATTGCTGTTTTTTCTCTTCCGATTTCGCTTTATCCGCAAATTACACCGCCGGAAGTTAATATTTCGGCCAACTACACGGGGGCATCGGCAGAAGTGGTGGCAAATACCATCGGTATTCCGATTGAACAGGAAGTGAATGGTGTTGAAAACATGCTTTATATGAACTCAAGTTCTTCAAATGCCGGCAGTTATCGTTTGTCTGTTAGCTTTGAAGTTGGTACAGATCCGGATATGGCACAGGTGAAAGTGCAAAATCGTGTGCAACAGGCAATGAACAAATTGCCGACCGAAGTGCAACAATACGGTGTTTCGGTTAAAAGGCGGTCATCGGATATTTTGGGGTTTTTGGTGGTACGTTCGCCCAAAGGTACGCATGACAGGCAATTTTTGAGTAACTATATTGAAAACAACGTTAAAAACAATTTGGCGCGTTTGTACGGTGTTGGTGAAGTGAGCGTTTATGCCTCGCCGCTGTCGATGCGCGTTTGGCTTGATGCGGATAAAATTGCCGCATTAAATATTCCGGTATCGTCCATCAGAAGTGCCATTGCAAGCCAAAATTATCAACCGTCTCTCGGTTCGGTCGGCTCAATGCCGGGCGATAACGGTCAGCAAATGATTTATACTTTGGAAACCAAAGGACGCTTAAATGAAGTTAAAGATTTTGAAAATATTATCATACGTACCGAAGAAGACGGCGGGTTGGTGCGCTTAAAAGATATTGCCAAAGTTGAAATCGGTTATGAACATTATGCCTTTAAATCGGAAGTTGACGGCGGCAGTTCCATTTCTATCGGATTGAATACGCTGTCGGGTGCTAACGCCATTGATGCCATGAAAGCCGTCAGAGCCGAATTGAAGCGTTTGTCGCAATTTTATCCGGAAGATTTTACGATTGATGTTTTCTTTGACGCAACGGATTATATTAAAGCTTCGATTGAAGAGGTAACGCTGACGTTGGTATTGACGTTTGCGCTTGTGGTGTTTGTTTGTTACATCTTTTTGCAGGATTGGCGTTCGACTTTGGTGCCGTCAATTACGATTCCGGTGTCGCTTTTGGCAACATTTGCGGTGATGCTTGCGTTAGGATACAGCTTAAACATTTTAACGCTGTTCGGTTTGGTGCTTGCCATCGGCCTGGTGGTTGATGATGCCATTGTGGTGGTTGAACGTGTTTTAACATTAATGGAACAGGAAAAGCTTTCGCCGAAAGCGGCGGCCGTGAAAGCCATGGAACAGGTTTCGTCGGCTATTGTGGCCACAACATTGGTGCTTTTGGCGATTTTTGTGCCGATTGCTTTTATCGGCGGTATTACAGGTAAAATTTATCAGCAATTTGCCGTTTCGATTTCGTTTGCCGTGGTGTTTTCTTCAATTAACGCACTGACCTTGTCACCTGCTTTGTGCGCAACGATATTGCGCCCGTTAAAGCCGACAACAAGCGGACCGCTTTTGTGGTTTAATAAAATTATAGATAAGAGCAGAAACAAATATTTGGCGATTGTCGGGTATATTGCGCGTAAAGTCAGTTTTATTGCAATGATTTTGGGGTTGTTGTTTGCGGCTAATGCTTTGTTCTTTAAGATGAGCCATACGAGTTTTATTCCGCCGGAGGATCAGGGTGTTATTTTGGCCAATGTGCAATTGCCGGAAGGTGCAACGCAACCGAGAACGGATTATGTGATGCATAAAATTATTCCGATGATTAAAAAAGAAAAAAGTGTTGAGTCCGTCATGGATATTATCGGATTTTCGATGTTGTCCGGTCAGGGCGAAAATGTGGGTATGGGCATTATTCATTTAAAACCGTGGGATAAGCGCACAGAAGACAGTGAATATTCCACAAACATTTTAAACAGAATTAAAGCACAGCTTGCGGGTGTGCCCGAAGCGGATATTAACCTTTTTGAATTTCCGGCCATTCCGGGACTCGGATCGACGGGCGGTATGGATTTCAGACTGCAATCGCTTTATTCATCCGATCCGAAAGCTTTGGAAGCTGTTGTGAAAGGGTTTGTTGCCAAGGTGAATATGTTGCCCGAGGTGATGTATGCGTTTTCGACATATACGGCAGCAAC
>JAGCOI010000188.1 GCA_017645485.1 Alphaproteobacteria bacterium
CGTTAAAGCAGATACCCAAAAACACAAAGAACCCGAAAAGCCTCAAGCAGAAAAACAAGAAAAAACCGCACCGGCTTCGGTTTCGCCCAAACGCGGTATAAAGTTTAGCGAACTTGACAGTCACACTTGCCGTTGGCCTTTAGGCGATCCGAAAGATGATGGTTTTTGTTTTTGCGGCGCCAAAGTACGTACAGGCCAAACATATTGCGATGAACACGCTGCCATCGCCTATGTTAAGCCAAACAAAAAATAAATAATCCCGTTAAAGCGGTTTTTTACCATTATGTCCGCCATAGCCTGTACCTATGGTGCGACCGATGCTTTGTATTTTTATGCCTAAACAGGTTTGACACTGTTTCGGCTGTTCGTCTGTACATGGTTTACCAGGATATAATTCATAAAATTTACGATAATCACCTTCGGTTACATTCGGCATAACAACATTAGCACCTGCCTTCAATGCCATTAAACGACCTCTCGGATGCAGACTTTCCATCGCCGTTGTTGCCGGAATATTAATATCAGGCATTAAAATACGCATAACAGCCATAGTCCGCAAAGCTAAACTCAATGTGCCGCCTTTTTCGTCTTTCAAAGGTGTTTGCCCGTGCGGAATAAACGGACCGATACCGGCCATATCAATCCCGATGTCTTTTAAATAAATCAAATCACCGGCGATGGATTCCATACTTTGCCCGGGCAATCCGACCATAATACCGGAACCGAGTTCGTATCCGAGTTCTTTAATCATGAGTAAGCATTCATGACGTTTATCCCAACTTTGCTGAGGATGAAGTTTGGCATAAAGTTTTTTATCCGTTGTTTCTATTCGCATAAGGTATCTGTCTGCCCCTGCTTCTCGAAAGGCTTTATATTCTTCCAATGAACGTTCACCGATACTTAATGTCAGCGCCACATCAAATTTTTTAATTCGTTCAATAATCCGGCATAATCGCGACATATTAAAATACATATCTTCGCCCGATTGCATGACAATCGTCTTAAAACCCATATCTGCCGCTTTTTGAGCCGTTTGCACCAATTCATCTTCACTCATACGGTAACGAATTGCTTTTTCGTTACCCTTCCTGATACCGCAATAGAGGCAATTATTCCGACAAATATTCGAAAACTCGATTAGAGCACGCAAATGCACTTCATCACCGACATAAGCATGGCGAATCTCATCTGCTTTTTTAAAAAGCCCGACTTCATCTTCTGTTTGAAGTAAATTTAAAACATCTGTTTTATTTAACATAACACCGCAAATTTATGATATTCTAATACGAAAAGCAAGTTTTTTTAATGATATACCCAGCAACCATTAAAGTGTTTTTAACAAATATTTCTTTATATAAAAGTAAAAGGAGAATAATTTATGGAACTGACTTTATCTATGTTTTTAATTGTTTGCCCGTTTGCTTTTTTAGCCGGTTTTGTTGATGCTATCGGTGGAGGCGGCGGTTTGATTTCCATTCCGGCCTATTTAATTGCCGGCCTGCCCGCACACGAAACGATTTATACAAATCGCTTATCTGCCTGTCTCGGAACAATTATGGCAACCATTCGTTATTGCAAAAATCATTACATTGATTACGCTTTGGCAACAATCGGTATTGCAACGGCCGCCATCGGCGGATTGCTCGGTGCCAATCTTGCCATAATGGTCAGTGAAACGATTTTTAAGGCATTACTGATTATCTTATTACCGTTGGTTGCTATGTATGTGCTTTTGAAAAAAGATTTGGAACCGAAAAATACAAAACCAATATCAAGGCGTAAACAATACATCATTGTCTCGGCCGCAACCCTTTTTATCGGTATGTATGCCGGTTTTTACGGTCCCTGCTCCGGCACATTTTTAATTCTGGTGTACTCTGCATGTGCTAAAATGGATATCTTAAAAGCCGAAGGCAATGCCAAATTGATTAATATGGTCGCAGATATATGTTCACTCAGCGTCTTTTTATTTAACGGTGTTGTTTTAATCCCGCTCGGATTAACCGCAGCCGTTTTCAGTATTGCCGGTAATTATATCGGCGCCGGTATCGTCATGAAAAACGGATCTAAAGTTATTCGCATTGTTATTTTATCCGTACTGTTATTACTGTTTCTTAAAATTATCATTGAGAGCGCATCTTACTTTATTCATTTGTTTTAGCTGAATATATTCCACAGCCATTGACTAAGCAAATTTGAAGCAACCGATAATGAAAACGAAAACAAAAGCGTTAAAAAAGGATGCGCTTTAACCCACAAAACAATTTTGTGGTAGCATTCTTTTCCGAATTCTTCAATTTCTTCAC
>JAGCOI010000189.1 GCA_017645485.1 Alphaproteobacteria bacterium
AATAATACGCTGACATTGTCGAACAACGGTGCAAATAATTATCAGGCTGATTTCAGGGGCGAGCCGGTGCGCGTGGCACCTAACGGCTCGATTGTAAAAACGACGCGTTTCTTTGCCGGTGCAAAAGAAATTAAATTGCTTGATAAATATACCAAACAAGACGGTATTGAAAAATTTGATTTGGCCGTTGATTTCGGGTGGTATTATTTCTTAACTAAGCCGTTTTTCTATATTTTGGACTTTTTATATCATTTAATCGGAAATATGGGATGGGCAATTTTATTGTTTGCCGCATTGTTGCGTTTGGCGATGTTCCCGATTGCCAATAAATCGTATGACAGCATGTCGAAGATGAAGAAAATACAGCCGAAGGTGATGGCTTTGCAGATGGCTTATAAAAATGACAGAATGCTGTTGCAACAAAAAACAATGGAGTTGTATAAAAAAGAAAAAATTAATCCGGCATCGGGTTGTTTGCCGATGTTTATACAAATTCCGATTTTCTTTTCGCTTTATAAAGTGCTTAACATTGCAATCGAAATTCGTCATGCACCGTTTGTGGGTTGGATAAAAGACTTGTCGGCGCCCGATCCGTTGACGATTTCGGTTTGGTCGCATATTCCGTTGCCGTCGATTTTGGATATAGGGGTGTGGCCGATTTTGATGGGTTTGACGATGTGGTTGCAACAAAAATTAAGTCCGGCACCGACAAACAAAGAACAAGCTAAAATGTTTGTTTGGTTACCGCTTATTTTTACGTTAATGCTTGGGCATTTTGCTTCAGGTTTGGTCATTTATTGGACGTTAAGCAATCTGCTGTCGCTGATGCAACAAAAGATGATTATGTATAAAAACGGGGTAAAATAATGGACGAGGCAAAGCAGATTTTAAGTAAATTTTTTGCCACAGCGCCGGAGTTTATGCTATCTGTTGCCCGTTTGGATCAGTTGCCTGCAGATGATTTGCCGGAAGTTGCTTTTGCCGGCAGATCGAATGTCGGTAAGTCGAGTTTAATTAACGCTTTGTTTAATCGAAAAGATGTGGCCAAAACATCTGCAACACCGGGTCGGACACAACAATTGAATTATTTTTGTATGGCCGAAAAATTGTATTTGGTGGATTTGCCCGGGTACGGATATGCAAAAGCACCGCCTGCGGAAGTTAAAAGATGGCAATCGGTTTTGAGTGCCTATTTGAAAGGCCGAGCGAATTTAAGGCGTGTTTTTTTATTGATTGACAGTCGAACGGGTTTGAAAACGGCTGATAATGAAGTAATGAAGTTGCTTGATGAAGCGGCTGTTTTATACCAGATTGTGCTGACCAAAACCGATAAAGTGTCAACACAAGAATTGGAAGTATTGGAAAATAATATAAAAGAAATACTTAAAAAACACGGTGCGGCACACACGGATATTATTGCTACAAGCGCCGAGAAAAAGCGCGGATTGGACCAAGTGCGTTGTCAGATATGTTCTTTATTATAAAAGATTTAAAATAAAAAATATTTGCATTCTTTTTTTTTCTGTGTTCTAATGCGTTGAGGTCAAACATTTTTTTACGGAGCGACCATGTATTTTTTAAAAAAACTCTTTTTAGGTTTCGGTCTTTTGGCTTTAATATACGGCGGTAGTGCCGGCACGCAAAGCTCGAGTTTGTTTGTGCAGGGTATGAGCTTTGTCGGGTTATTGATTATTCTCGTGATTTTGTATGTGTTCGGCAAAATGTTGGTGCGCGGCTTAGGATGTATGCCTTCCGTTTTTGTGATGCTGGCTATCGGTATTTTTATGATGTATGCACTCGGCATGTTTAACAACGGAATTACGGGGATTTTTGATTCGGTTTCGCGCTTTATCGGCAGAAGTGACTCGCAGGCAGATTATGCAGATCAGATGCCCTTACCTGATAACATGGTTGAACCAAATGACGTGCAAGAAGACAACGAAGATGAAAAAGAGCACAACGCTCAAGGTGAGTTGTTTGAAGATTATAAGGCAAAACAAAAACAACAAAAGAAACCAAAATCAAATTCGGGTGTGTTGAGCAATGTGATGTCGGCATTGTCGGGTAAAAAACAGGTTCAGGAACCCAAACCGTTTAATCCGCTGGATTATCCGGTGATATACATAACACCGAGAATTATCAGCGGCGATACGTTTGAGGTTGGCGGACATTACTTTAAGCTGTTCGGTGTTGCAGCACCGATTGCCAATCAGACGTGTGCCGATTCCAAAGGTCGTTCATACAGATGCGGCAGGCAGGCGGCTTTGTGGCTGAAAGAGTGGATAGAAGACGGAGAATTGGAATGCCATGTGATACAACAGGATACAACGGGTAATATGGTCGGGACATGTTCTTTCGGGGAATATGATATCGGTGCGGCACTTGTGGACGCGGGTTGGGCCGTTGCTTATACAAAATATACCGATGTTTATCTGGCATATGAACAACAGGCACAAAGAAACAGGCGCGGCTTATGGCAAGGTCAATTTTATAAACCGTGGGATTGGATGAAAATTCAGCAACGAAAAGGGACGGTTAAGGTTACGCGTCCGAAGAAAAAGAAACGGGGTTTGTTCGGCTAAGGATTGAAAAGCTTATGCAAGTTTCCTGTTCAGATATAAAAGCAACGGAATATCTTGCGCAACGGCTTGCAAAGATTGCGCAAAAGGGTGATGTTTTTTTGTTGTACGGTACGCTCGGTATGGGCAAATCCGTGTTTGCGCGTGCTTTTATTCAAAGTTTAACCGATGCGAAAGAAGTCCCCAGCCCGACTTTTACGCTTGTGCAAACTTATGTTGCCGAGAACTTTGATATTTATCATTTTGACTTATACAGGCTTAAAACACCCGAAGAAATTTGGGAGCTTAATATGGAAGAAGCCTTGTATGGTGCCGTGAGTTTAATTGAATGGCCGGAAAAAATGGGCGCATATCTACCGCATGACGGGTTTAAAATTTCAATTACCGGAAAGCAAGACGGGCGATTATTTGAAATAGAAACAAATTCGCCGGAAAAACAAGAGCGATTGGCGAGAATATTTTAAGAAAGAGGGCTGATGGAAAATATTCATGCAACTTCAGTCGATATGAACGGTTCGGGTATTTTGATTGTCGGACCTTCATCAAGCGGTAAATCCGATTTAGCTTTAAGACTTATTGAAAACAAAGGGGCGGTTTTGGTTGCAGATGACAGGACGGATTTGTTAAAAAAAGACGGACAGCTTATCGCTTCATGCCCGAAAAATATTGAAGGTTTATTGGAGGTGCGCGGTATCGGTATCGTGCATCAGGTTTTTAAAAATGAGACATGTGTTAAGCTTGTTGTGTGGGCATCGGGAGATAAAAAAACGGAAAGATATCCGACAAAGAAGTATTTTGAAAATCAGGGTGTTAAGGTTGAAGGTGTTGAATTAAATTTGCTTGAGGCCTCGGCGGTTGATAAGGTTGTGGTCAAATTAAAGAGCATTCTTGAAGAAGAAAAGCAAAAGACGTAGAATAAACAAAATTGTTAATAGGTGGGAATACATGTTAGAAAAGTGCATAGAAAATTTTTTAAGAGCGTTGGGTAAGCCGCTTGTTAAATTTATTATTTCGTTCGGGGAACTCATTCTTTTTGTCGGTAAGGCTTTATATCATGCTTTTATGCCGCCGTTTTATATTAAAAATTTTGTAAAACAGGTTTTGGATATCGGTTTTTATTCTTTGCCGGTTGTCGGTTTGACAACGATTTTTGCCGGTATGGTTATTGCAATGCAAAGCTATTCGGGTTTTGGCGGCGTCGGTGCGGAAAGTATGGTGGCCGATGTTGTTTTAATTTCGGTAACACGTGAACTTGCGCCTGTGTTGTCGGCATTGATGGTGGCCGGACGTATCGGCGCGGCAATGGCAGCCGAAATAGGTACAATGAAAGTAACGGAACAATTGGACGCTCTTGTAACGTTGTCGACCAATCCGTTTAAATATTTGTTTGCACCGCGTCTTTGGGCCGGTTTTCTTGTTTTGCCGCTTCTTGTGTTATTCGGAGATGTGATAGGTATTTTCGGCGGATATGTTATTGGTGTTTATAAGCTCGGATTTAATGCGGCCAATTATATAAATGCCACGTTGGAATATTTGCAATCTTTGGATATTGTAACAGGTGTTGTTAAAGCGGCAGTGTTCGGCTTTATTATTGCATTGATGGGTTGCTACAACGGTTACAGGTCAAAAGGTGGTGCACAGGGTGTCGGTGAGGCAACAACAAATGCTGTTGTTTCGGCCTCTATTCTGATTTTAATTTTTAATTATCTGATTACGGAAATTTTATTTTCAAAATAGGTGAAATACATGGATTCAAACGTTAAAATTTCGATTAGAAATCTTTACAAAGCTTTTGGCAGTAAAAAAGTTTTGGACGGTATTGATTTGGATATCTATGAGGGCGAATCTTTGGTCGTTATCGGCGGATCCGGAACGGGAAAGTCTGTTTTGATTAAATGTATTCAGGGGCTGTTATCACCCGATGAGGGTTCTATTAAAATTAACGGGATTGAAACGAACAATTCGCAAAGTTATCAAAAACAAATGCATGCGACCATGGGCATGTTATTTCAGGGCGGCGCGTTGTTCGACAGTTTGAGCGTTTGGGAAAATGTGGCTTTTTCACTTATTGAAAACAAAAAATTTCGTAAAGAACAGGCAAAAATAGAAGCTGTGCGTGTTTTACGTCAGGTTGGGTTGGCACCGGATGTGGCCGATTTGTCGCCTTCGGAATTGTCGGGGGGTATGCAAAAACGTGTCGGTTTGGCACGAGCTATTATCACTAAGCCGGAGATTATCTTTTTTGATGAGCCGACAACAGGGTTGGACCCGATTATGGCAGATGTGATTAATGATTTGATTATTGAATCGGCCAGAGGATTGGGCGCAACAACACTGACAATTACGCACGATATGGCCTCTGCCCGAAAGATTGCCGATAGAATAGCGATGTTGTATCAGGGCAAAATTATTTGGACAGGTACGGTTAAAGAAATGGAAAAAACAGACAATCCTTATGTGATGCAATTTGTGAACGGGTGCGCACAGGGACCTATTAAGGTGGAGGTGTAAAATGGTTAAAAAAACCGCTTTACAATATGTGTGTCAAACTTGCGGGGCCGTTTATCCGAAATGGCAAGGCAAATGTGATGCCTGTAACGAATGGAATACGATTGTTGAAGAAAAACCGTTGCAAAGCGGCTTTTCGGTTTTAAATACAAAAAACAAAGGGCAGAAAATAGAGTTTGTGAGTTTAAGCGGCAGTACGCAAACATATACACGTTTGAAAACAGGCATTAAAGAAATTGATCGTGTATCCGGCGGCGGATTGGTACCGGGATCGGCTATTTTGGTCGGCGGTGATCCGGGTATCGGAAAATCGACGCTTTTATTGCAAGTGGCCGCCGGTTTGGCTTCGGCTAAAGATAAGGCCGAATGTTTCTATATATCAGGTGAAGAAGCTATTGATCAGGTGCGCATTCGGGCAGAAAGGCTGGGTGTGGCAGACAGCAGTGTTAAATTGGCTTCGACAACCGAAGTAAAAGATATTATCGCAACGATTGACAAGGAAAATCCGACCGTTGTGATTATTGATTCAATACAAACAATGTATTTGGAAGATGTGGAATCAACGCCGGGCAGTGTTTCGCAAGTCAGAGCCTGTGCCTATGAGCTTATTAAACTTGCCAAGAAAAAAGGATTTGTACTGTTTTTGGTTGGGCATGTGACAAAGCAGGGTGCCATTGCCGGACCGCGTATTTTGGAACACATGGTGGATACGGTTTTGTATTTTGAAGGTGAAAGAGGACATCATTTCAGAATTTTGAGAGCCGTTAAAAACAGGTATGGGGCAACCGATGAAATCGGTGTTTTTGAAATGCAGGACAAAGGGTTGGTTGAAGTGGATAATCCGTCTGCCCTGTTTTTAGCCGAAAGACAAGGTAATGTTTCGGGTTCTTGCGTTTTTGCCGGTATTGAAGGTTCGCGGCCGGTGCTTGTTGAAATTCAGGCGCTCGTCAGTCCGAGCGGATACAGCGCGCCGAAACGTGCCGTTGTCGGTTGGGATTCAAACAGATTGGCGATGATTTTGGCGGTTTTGGAAGCCAGATGCGGTTATAATTTCAGCGGACAAGATGTGTATTTAAATATTGCGGGCGGTCTTAAAATATCTGAGCCGGCGGCTGATTTAGCCGTGGCTATGGCCGTGATATCTTCGCTGACAAACAAACCTTTGCCGTCTGATATGGTTATTTTCGGTGAAATCGGATTATCAGGTGAAATACGTGCCGTTACGCAACCTTCTTTAAGACTTAAAGAAGCGGCAAAACTCGGTTTTTCAAGCGCAATTGTGCCGGCAAGTTTCGG
>JAGCOI010000190.1 GCA_017645485.1 Alphaproteobacteria bacterium
GTTTTGGGTGAAACGGATTTAAAACATCGCAGAAACATTTATATTTTTGCCCCGTTATTGCTGAACGACAGTATTTTTGTTGCCGCCTCAAACGGAATGATTATGCGCTACGATGCGAAAACGGGCGTACTTCAGTCTGAAGATTATATCGGACAAAACATTGCCGTTCAGCCGATTGCGGCCGACGGTTCTTTAATTTTAACCACAGAAAATGCAAAATTGATTATCTATCGTTAGGAAACAAGATGTACTTAACAGTTGCAATCATAGGGCGTCCGAATGTTGGAAAGTCAACTCTTTTCAACAAACTGGCCGGCAGAAAAACGGCTCTTGTGCACGACACCCCCGGTGTCACGCGCGACCGCAAAGAAGTCTTTGCCGATTTTAAGGATATATCATTAAAACTCATTGATACGGCAGGTTTTGAAACGGGCAGCGAACAAAGCATTGAAGAACGCATGAATCTGCAAACACAGCGTGCCATCAAACAGGCGGATGTTTGCCTTTTCATGATTGATGCGCGCACGGGCTTGCACCCGTATGACGAAACTTTTGCAAATATCGTACGCCAAAGCCGTAAACCCGTTATTTTGCTTGCCAATAAATGCGAAGGCAAAACACAGGAACAAAGCATTTTCGAAGCTTACAAACTCGGTTTGGGCGAACCGGTTCCTTTTTCGGCCGAACACGGGCTCGGATTTGAAGATTTATATGATTTTTTAAAAAAATACGCACCGCAAAACAATCAAGAGGATAACTTACAGCAAACTGAAGACAAATCCGAACGCGCCATAGATTTAGCCGTTGTCGGTCGTCCGAATGTGGGCAAATCAACACTTGTCAACGCTCTTTTACATGATGAACGTATGTTAACGGGGCCCGAAGCCGGCATCACGCGTGATGCGGTAAAAACGGCTTGGTCGTTTAAGGGGCAAAAAATCAATTTGGTTGATACGGCAGGCCTTCGCAAACACAGCAAAGTGAGCGATTCTCTCGAAAAGATGTCCGCCGCATCCACAAAACACGCCGCATTTATGGCGCAGGTTGTTGTTCTTGTATTAGATGCCGACGCTGTTTTGGATAAACAAGATTTAACCATAGCCCGCCAAGTCATAGACGAAGGCCGTGCACTTGTTATTGCCGTCAACAAATGGGATATTGCCGACAGACAAAAGACATTGCAAAGATTAAATGATAAATTGCAAACCTCTTTAACGCAGGTTACCGGCATTCCGACAATAACCGTATCAGCGCTTAAAAAAGAGGGGCTTGATAAATTGATGAACGCTGTTCTGAATATATATAAAAAATGGAACACGCGCTTACCGACCGCCCCGTTAAACAAGTGGTTTGCCGATGTTATGGATCAAAATCCGCCGCCGCTCGGCAAAAACAAACGCCGTATTAAATTAAAATATATCACACAGGCTAAAACGCGTCCGCCGTCATTTTATATTTTTTCAAGCAATCCCGAAGGTTTACCGGATTCTTATTTAAGATACCTCACAAACAACTTGCGTGACACATTCAATTTAGGCGGTGTTCCCATTCGTATTACCGTCAGAAAATCCGACAATCCGTACGCTTAAATCAGATACAGATAAGATTTATTTGCTTGAACACCCGCTGTGTTCGGCTTTATCTTTATCCAAATCATCGGAAATACCGTTTTTAATATCACTGCCGACTGTTTTTGTACCTTCCCAAACATCGGATGCCACTTCTTTGGTCCCGTCCCACACATCGGATGTCACCTCTTTTGTACCGTCCCACACATCAGAAGCCACCCCTTTTGTCTTATCCCAAGCCCCCTGATTTTGCATTTCATCTTCTGCCAAAGCTTCAACGGCACATAAATAAGCTCCTGTCAATAAAGCAATTAAAATAAATATGTACGATTTTTTCATTGAATACCCCTTTTTAAAAGTTTTTCTTTTCTATTTAAATAAAAATGCCGCAACACATTTTGAATATAACTTTTTGATAAAAACAGAAAAAAATCAGTTGACGCGCTCAAAAAGATACGTTAAAAGGAAGTGAAAATGCGGAACGTTGGCAGAGTGGTAATGCAGCGGATTGCTAATCCGTCATCCCCTTAAAAGGATGCATAGGTTCGAGTCCTATACGTTCCGCCATTTTTTAATCAGATAAAAAGGATAGATGGCCGAGTGGTCGAAGGCGCACGACTGGAAATCGTGTGTACCCCTAAAGGGTACCGAGGGTTCGAATCCCTCTTTATCCGCCATTAACAAAAAACGCCTCTTGCGGGCGTTTTTTTTGTTAATGATGTGGGAAAGGAGGATTTGAAGCCTCAAGAGCGGGTTCGACTACAAGCGAAAGGCATACGGGTGTATGCCGGTAAGCCGACAGGCTTATGAGCGCCGTGGACCAAGCATTGCTTTAGCAATGTCGCGGTCTATCCCTCTTTATCCGCCATTAACAAAGAACGCCTGAAAAGTGTTTTTTCTGTTTTTAAATATTTTTTGATATATTTATCTCATATATTGACTTTTATATAATAATATTCTTATATAACAATAGCTATAACAGAAAGTTGTAGAAAAAGTAAGAATAAATAAATAATTATTTGATAGTCTATAAACAAAAGGAGGAGACAAACCATGAAATTATGGTCAAGAGAAGCCTTGGTGTTGGGCGGCGTATATAGTGTTTTAAGCACTCCTTTTGTTTACGGACGAAGTCAAATATCAGAACACATTTTATCAATTTTGTTCATTATTTTTGCTCTGTATCTTGTTTTGCTTTGTTTTAATAAAACACCAAAATTAATAGCACACATTTTAAACACGTATCCCGGAATGTCATATTATTTGACAGCAATCGGTTGGATACCTTATTTTGCAATGATTTTTATCACCGGTTTATTTGTATCTTCCTATTTTATTGAAAACGATATAACTTCTTTATTGATTTGGATTGGTTATATTTTAGAACTCGCTATTCCAGTTTCTGTAATAATTGCGTTTATTCGGCAAAAAAATGAGAAATAAGATTAAGTGCGCATATCGCACCATATATCCGCCATTAACAAAAAA
>JAGCOI010000191.1 GCA_017645485.1 Alphaproteobacteria bacterium
AACATTTTTTTGATTAAATCATCTTGCCCGACAATAACACTTTGTAAATGTTCTTTTAACCCTAAAACTTTTGCTCGTAATTCAGACATTTTTATTTTCTCCTGTGAACAACACAAATTTTAAAAACCATTTTCACAATGTTCTGTTCTATTATATAGATGAAAAATAAAAAAATTACAAGAAGCAAAGCATAAATGAACAATATATTTGATTTAGACGATTCGCCCGTCCAAACATATGATAACATAAGCAAATTAAAACCGGCTTTTAACTGGCTCGATTCATTAAATCCGCAGCAACGTGAGGCTGTGCAAACCACCGATGGTGCCTTACTTGTGCTTTCGGGTGCCGGAACCGGTAAAACACGTGTTTTAACAACGCGTTTGGCTTATATTCTTTCCGAAGGTTTAGCCAATCCGTGGAATTGTTTTGTTGTTACATTCACAAACAAAGCCGCCAAAGAAATGAAAACACGTGCACAAGATATGATTGGCTCCATGGTCGATTCGGTTTGGCTCGGCACATTTCACAGCATGTGTGTTAAAATTTTGCGTAAATATGCCGATTTGGCAGGTTTAAAAAGTAATTTTACCATTTTAGATGAAGATGACCAAACGCGTCTTATTAAACAAATTCTGCAAGCCGAAGGCATTGACGATAAAAAATATCCGCCTGCCGCATTCGTCGATAAAATTTCCCGATTCAAAGATAAAGGTTTGACACCTGCCAAAATATCGCCCGAATTTAAGGGCAATCTCACCACGATAATCTATGAAAAATATCAGGCACGTCTTTTAGAACTTAATGCCGTCGATTTCGGCGATATTCTTCTTTATACCCTTGATATCTTACAAATGCACAGTGATATTGCAGAAGAATATCAGCAAAAATTCAAATACATCATGGTTGATGAATATCAAGACACGAACGTTACACAATACCTTTTATTGCGTCTGCTTTCTCAAAAATACGGTAATTTATGTTGCGTCGGCGATGATGACCAGTCCATTTATTCTTGGCGCGGTGCCGAAATACAAAATATTTTACGTTTTCAAAAAGATTTTCCGAACGCACGAATTATTCGTTTGGAACAAAATTACCGCTCAACAAAAAACATTTTAAGGGCCGCATCAAATTTAATTGCACACAATACTTCAAGATTGGGTAAAACATTAAAAGTTGCCGATCATTCGCCTGCTCTTTTAAAAGAAAATGAGCCGATTTATCTTGTCGGCACTTACAGCGGCGAAGAAGAGGCTTCTTTCGTTGCCTCCCAAATAGATAATATCCATCGACAGGGTTTGCCTTATCAACAAATGGCCGTTTTGGTACGTACTGCTGCGCAAATGCGTGAATTTGAAGACAGTTTCATTCGTGAGGCCATTCCCTATCAGGTCGTCGGCGGACCGAAATTTTATGAGCGTATGGAAATCAGAGATATGCTCGCTTATTTCAGAGTAATTGCACAACCCGCAGATGATTTGGCTTTAGAGCGTATTATTAACAAGCCGTCTCGTAAAATCGGTGCAACAAGCGTGCAAAAATTTAAAGACTATGCCTATGCACACGGCGTGCCTTTATTGCAAGCCATCAAACAAATGTGTGCGCAAAAACTCATTTCAGGGCAATTACTAAACGCGGCAACCGACTTAACGGCGCATTTTGATGCATGGCAAAATGCCATCGGTTTACCTCTCGATCAATTAGCCAATCAGGTTATGGAAGAATCAGGCTATTTAGAGATGCTTAAAAAAGAAGATTCGGTTGAATCGGCCGGCCGTATCGAAAACTTAAAAGAACTTGTCAATTCGATGAGTGATGAAACAAATTATCCGACCTTATCAGATTTTTTGGAACACGTCAGCCTTATCACCCAAACGGATGCCCCTTCTTTATTAAACAGCGTTTATTTAATGACACTTCATTCCGCCAAAGGCTTAGAATTTGAAACGGTATTTTTACCCGGTTGGGAAGAAGGTCTTTTTCCGCATGAACGCACGCTTTCAGAGGGTGATTCGAATGCACTTGAAGAAGAAAGACGGTTAGCTTATGTCGCCTTAACGCGGGCCAAACAAAAAATTTTCATTTTAACGGCGTATGCGCGTAAAATCTTCGGACAATGGCAAAACAATCAGCCTTCACGCTTTTTAAACGAAATCCCGTCCGAGTGTCTGCAAATCAAAAACAATGCTTATACTAACGCGCCATATATAAAAAAACCATCTTATATGCCATCTTACCGACGCACCTCAAATACACAATCTGCCAAAGGCACACGCGTCTATCACAGCTCATTCGGTTACGGTACGTTGATGCGCATTGAAGCTGATGATAAATGTGAAGTTTACTTTGATAAAGTCGGCCGAAAAATGATTTACGGCTCTTATTTAAGAAAAGTCTGATAAGCTTAACGCCCTAAATAAGCAACCTGTTTATTGCCGTGGCTTTGTTTTAATCTGTTGATTTCGCGTTCAAAAACTTTTTTATCACCGCCGTTTTTCATGCCGGCTTCATAAATTTTTATGGCTTTATCAAAATTGCCGAGCGACTCATAGGCCTTGGCCGCATTAAAATTTGCAGCACTGTATTGATCTGCATCACCCCAAGCTAAAACTTTAACACATTCATCAATACATTTTTGATGTTCGCCTAAATGATAATAAGTAACGGCCATATCATTGCGCAAATCCGGTCCGTCGTGTCCGCCCTCAATAATTTTTTCAAAACCTTTTTGGGCTTGCTTAAAACATTTTTCGGCTTTGGCTGTTTTATTGTCTTTTTCAAACTTACAGCCTTTGTTGTACATCTCAATTGATTGTTCATATAACGCTTTGGCCGAGTTTCCTGTTTTGGCATCAAGAATATCCTGCAGGGGAACACCTTCCTCATTAAAAACCCCGAAACGCATCAATGCATTTTTGTAATTTGCACCATGTACATTCTCTAAAATAATCTCATGAACGGTCTGCCCGCCTTTACAAATATAGCTTGTTATTTTTTTCTGCTCTGCAGAAATACGCTTTATATCGCCCGACATAATCGCCTCTTTGGCAGCCTTAACATCATCTTCGGAAAGTTGTGTTACGGAAGTCTTTGCATAAAAATTACCCTTGGAATTAACGCCTGTTTTCACAAACAAATTATATGTATCTTTTAAATATTCATACCCAGAATAATAAAGAAACGATTCATGTATATGCCTTTTCGGTATGCCGCCGAAATTTTCACCTGCACTGTAAGAAATAATTTTTTGCGCACACTTAAGCGGTTTATTATAATTTTTTTGAACAAAACAGCATAAATCCCTACCGGCTTTTTGACTGTTATACATCACCGTTGCAACAGCTGCAAACTCACACGGATTTAATTTAGCACCTTTAAGCAATTCAAACATTTGATTATACGTTGCACCATAATCCATACACCTGTACCAACCATCAACCAAATCCAGTGCATGTTCTGCCGAAATGGCGTGCTCGTCTTTGTTTGCAAAATGTTTTGAAGCTTTTTCCCAGGTTATGCTTTTATAATCACCGTTTTTGGGATAATAAAAACTCCCCAGACCGATGGTATTACTTGTTTTCTTTTGATTATCGGCATACGGATTTAAAACCAAACATTCGGTCGGAAACATTGAAAGCTGAATTAAGGGTAAAGCTTCCTGATATAATTTTTCAAAGCTCTCTTTGTCCGAAATAGCATATTTGGTTTCAAGGCTTTCTTTAATGTCTGCCGTACGTGTCCTGATTTCTTTTTTTAATTTATGAATTTCCATACCTTCGGAAATATCCGGAACAACTTTCGGGCCGGCAACACCGGCTAAAATCACAACAGATAAAAACACGCGTCGGGCTTTAGGCGGCAAATTTTTATATCGTTTATAAACCTCTTTACCGGCTTTTTTAAAAAATGCATGTGCTTTTTGAAGTTTTTCTTTCCAATTTATTTGGTCAAGCTGATATCTCAAATCAGATTTGATGTGAGCCGTTTTGTCTTTAATGCGTTTTTTTAAATCTTCGTGAGCCATAGTGTTAAACTTTCACAAACTATTGAAGAAGGATAACACAACCTATTTTTTTTGTAAACTGTTTTTAATATGCGTTTCAAGCAATTTTTATTTTACTTACACACTGATTATGGTATAACGATGCATATATTTTAACGAAAGGTCTTATCATGATTAAAAACATTTTTTGGGATGTGGACGGTGTGCTTGCAAACCTTAATTATGCCTATTTCAATTTTTTAACAAACCATCCGAAATACAAACCTCTCTACGGACATATAAAATGGGAAGATTTACCGAAAGTTCTGCCTGTATCCGAAAAATACGGCGCATTAGAATTAAAAACACACCCCACTCTCGGCAAGCAAATGGATGAAGACTTTTGCCATTCACCCGATTTTTTTACAAATCGCCCGCTTTACCCCCATGCCGTAGAAACCTTAAAATATTTTCATAACAAGGGCTTCAAGCAGTTTACCTTATCGGCTACTTTTGATGTTGAAACAAAAAAACGCTTTTTAACGGATTTGTTGCACGATGTCGCCGATTTCTTAACCATAGAATGTGTTCAACACGGTCAGTTTATGCACGATACCGCCAAAACGGACATGCTTAGAACATGCTTTGCAAAATATCACTTAAAACCCGAAGAAACAATATTGGTTGATGATCGTATCTATAATCAGTATGCGGCCCTTGAAGTCGGCGCACATCCTGTGCGTTATCGCAGCGAATTTACTACCGATTTGTCTGAAGACTTAAAAGAAATACCCGAGGTCAAAAACTTTGCCGAGTTAAAACAACTCATTGAAGATGTCAATACAGGCAAAAAGAAACTCTCCTTTTAAAATTATCTCAGCCTTATACTTTTTTTTCTTCTGTCATTGCGAGGAGCGTCAGCGACACGGCAATCTCCTGAAATATCGCACACTGTATCATTTTAGGGTTTGTTCCTAAAATCCTGCCACCGAGAATTTTTTATTTATCCGATGCCAGCTTCGACCAAACATTTGTATTTACAAAAGCACCCGTTTGCACATCCTGTCTGTCTTCACGCATCACACCGTCCAAATGATAACCGGCATTTTTGGCCACATTCGCAGATTTTAAATTGAGTGTATCATTTTTAATAACAACGCGATGCAAACCGTTCTTAAATGCTTCCGCCTCAAGTGCAAAAACGGCTTCCGTCATATAGCCTTTGCCTGTGGCATATATTCCGAGCCAATAACCGATTTCCGCCACCTTTTTAGCTTCATCTATTTCAACAAAATCAATCACACCCAAAAATTCATTTGTGCTTTTCAACCGAATCAAATAAGCAAAACCCGTTTTATCTTCCCAGCGCTTATCCATATAATTATATAAGGCTATAAATTCATCTTCAACCTGAAGAACCTTTTCGGGCCACGGCAACCAAACTTTCAAAGTCTCACGCGATTCGTCAACCACTTTATAAATTTCTTTTGCCAACTCAAATGTTACGGGTTTCGGTCTTTCAAGCACCAACCGTTTTGTTTCTATCTTTTCTGCAAAATCCATTTTCATACCCCTGATTTTTTATTTTATAAACCGCATCATAAACAAAAAATTTGTAAAATGCAAAAAAAGTTCTTGTCTTTTTAGACAAATTGTGCTAAAAGATAAATAGAAGTTAATTTTTTTTAGGAGAATAGAAATGACAAACAGACGTCCGGGCAGTAAAGTTACAAAAGAATATTTTGAAACACACAAAATGACCGTTGAAGACGTTGTGGGCACATCTGCCGATGAAGCAGCCGCCGAAGCTGAAGCAAACAAAAAGCCGCTCAGCCATGCAGAATTAATTGAAATGAGACGTCAACAATGGGAAGCCATGCATGGCATTAATCGTGAAGATTAATTTTACATTCTTAGAAAAAACACGATGGTAATAACCATCGTGTTTTTTTATGCCCTATAAAACGGCTTTTACCCCGTTCAAATACCAAACGCCGGCATTTAAATATGTTGCAAACAAAAGCCATAACAAATAAGGATATTGCAAATACC
>JAGCOI010000192.1 GCA_017645485.1 Alphaproteobacteria bacterium
ATTTGTCTGCTTTAAGACCGTCTGATTTTGTTTTGTTTTTAGCCGCGTTTTTTGTGTTTCCGCTTTTGATTTGTTTGCTTATTGTGGCTGTTCGCAGAATTTATTCAAATTTAAAACAAAATGAACTTGTGGAACAGAGTTTGGGTAGATTCTTAAAAACAAAAGATGAAAATTTGCTTTCAAAAATCATTAACAAAGCACTTCAAAATCAGATAGAGGAATTAAATTCAACTTTGCAATTTTTATCTGCACAAACGGATATGTTAAAAACAGAACTTGCAACAAAAGCAGAAGATTTTAAGGAACTTTCGGAAACTTTGGACAGTGTGGCCAAACAAAATTTAACAAGAGTTGATGAAAATAAAAATGAATATATCAATTTGTGTCGTGAACTTTCTTCAAAAGCACAGGAAACGGCCGGTGCGTTAAAAGCAAATACGGACGCCTTAAAGCAAACCTCCGATGATATATATCAGCAGCTTAATCCGCTTATTGATGAAACAATCGCCACGGCCGATCATTTGAAAGCGATGGTTGCCGAAAGCCAAGGTAATATGGCGCAAACAAAAACGGATTTGGAAGAATTTGCTTTGATGGGTAAAAACAGTATGTCCGGTTTGGCTGATATGTTGGCTGAAGAGACATCAAAGTTTGAAAAAGCCATGTTACAGACGGCAGACAGTTGTCAGGAGATATATAAAAATATAGATTCGGGTATTTCGCATATTGAGAACAGCTTGAAAACGCATAAAGATTTAGCTCATGAACAATCGGCATTGCTTGATAAAAATGCTCAATTTCTTGACGGGAAACTCGGTGAATACGGTAAGCTTATCAGTATGGAAGTGACGGCTATGGTTGACCGTGCGGAACATTTGGATATGAATGTGAAGGGGCAAATTGCAAAATTGCAGGAAGCAAGTGCGCAAATTAACTTTATATTAGACGGTGCAAACAACAGTTTATCCTTAAAATCCGAAAGAGCCGTACAAAATATTGAAGCTGTTCTGGCAGGACTTTCAAAGGAAGTTGAAAAAATATCCGGCTTTATTGAACACACGGAAAACAAAAATTTGGAAATTCAAAAAAATGCGGAACAAATGTCCGGTCGAATAGGTTCTCTTTCTGCAGATTTGGGACTTAAAGTTGAAGATTTGAAACAACGTTCCGTTGAAGCCATAGATAAATTTAATGAAGTCGGCGGTGTGTTGGAGAAAAATACCACACAGCTTTCTGAAAACACGAATATGCTTGTTTCAAAAAGCAAACAAGGTGCGGATTATGTGGTAACCCAGAAAATTCAATTGGGCAAAATTGCAGATGATTTTGCTAAGATGAAAGCCCAGGTTGAGGACTTTGAAAATATTTTAATCAAAGCACAGGAAAAATCAGGTATGGCTTTTGATGACTTTAAAAAACAGACAGCCGAATATCAACAAATAATGGATAAGCGTTTTAAGGAATTGGAAGAGCAAAAGGTAAAATCGGAACGCCATTTGACGGAAGTTAAGGCTCAATATGCAGAACTGAGTATGACCGGATTTATGGATAAA
The DNA here is from genome assembly GCA_017645485.1 of Alphaproteobacteria bacterium. Classification (GTDB taxonomy): domain Bacteria; phylum Pseudomonadota; class Alphaproteobacteria; order RF32; family CAG-239; genus UBA1254. Next base: position 1,554 of record JAGCOI010000192.1, read on the forward strand.
ATATCGCTTATGGTTGAAAATTTGGAGAACCTGTCGATAGATTTGAATGCCTTTTTTGATAAAGATACCGAAGATGATTTATGGAAAAAGTTTTACAACGGCGACCATGGAGCGTTTGCACACAATATTATCAAAAAGCTCGGACGTAAAGAAATTTTAAAGATTAAAGAATTGTATGAAAAAGATGCCGATTTTAAGAAATTGACCAATGCGTATTTAAATGAATATTCCGTTATTTTTAACGCCGCACAGAAATGTGAAAAATCGCAGGCAATGCTTTCTTTGTTGTCTGTGACGGATATCGGTAAAATTTATTACATTCTTGCAAAGGCTTTGGATAAAATAAGCTGATGAAAAATAAGGTTTTTTTGGCACCGATGGCAGGTATTACGGATGCGCCGATGAGGCGTATTGTGGCGGAAGAAACGAATGCGCAAATCGGGCTTGTTTCGGAAATGGTTGCCGTTAATGCTTTATCGTATAAAAATGCAAAAACTTATAAAATTGCAGATGTTCGAGATGAGCCGTATAAGGTGATTGTGCAATTGATGGGGGGCGATCCGGCACTTTTTTCGGATGCAGCCAAATTGGTTAGGGATTTGGGTGCAAGCGGCATAGATATCAATATGGGGTGTCCCGTGCGCAAAATTATAGCATGCGGCGGCGGTTCGGCTTTAATGCAGGATATAACAAGGGCTGCCAAAATAATTGAAACGACGGTGAAGGCAACGGATTTGCCGGTGAGTGTTAAATTTCGTAAAGGTTGGGATGAGGCGCACGTCAATGCGGTGGACTTTGCAAAAATGTGTGAACAAAGCGGCGCCTCTTATGTGACCGTGCATGGCAGAACCAAAACCCAAGGTTATACGGGCAAGGCAGATTGGGATATTATAAAAAAAGTTAAAGAAAATGTTTCGATAGAAGTTATCGGTAACGGTGATGTGACAGACACCATCAGTGCCGAAAAAATGCTTAACGTAACCGGAGCAGATGCCGTGATGATAGGGCGTGCCGCCCTTGGAAATCCTTGGCTTTTAGACAGTGTGAGATGTTTTTTGGAAGGTCAAAAAGCACAAATACCGACAAAAAATCATATATATCAAACAATTAAAAGGCATATGGGGTATTTAAGAGATTTTTACGGGGCAAAAGTTGCGGTCGGGTTATCGCGCAAATATATTTGTTGGTATTGCAAACATTTTTATGAGGCCAAAAA
>JAGCOI010000193.1 GCA_017645485.1 Alphaproteobacteria bacterium
AGCTTATAACGTGCGTAGATACGAAGAAAGCTCTTTTGCGCCGTGTACAACAATAGGTACATAAGCAAAAGAGCTTTCAAGTAGATACCCGTTATAAGCTTTTATTATTTTTTCATAACTTTAACACCGGGTAATTCCTTACCTTCCATCCATTCCAAAAAGGCTCCGCCCGCGGTTGAAATGTAGGTAAAGTCTTGGGCAACACCGGCACTTTCTAAGGCGGAGACGGTATCACCGCCACCGGCAACGGTCGTTAACTTACCTTGTTTGGTCAGGTCTGCGGCATATTGCGCAACGGCATTTGTTGCCGCATCAAAAGGCTTCAACTCAAAAGCACCGAGCGGACCGTTCCAAACAACCGTTTTGCACTCATTGATTTTGGCTTTGATAAGTTCAATTGTCTTTGCTCCTATATCCAACAAATTGCCTTCTGCCGGAATATTATTTAATTCAACGGTTTTATGCTCGGCACCGGCGGCAAATTCTTTTGCCCAAACCAAATCCACCGGCAAGATAACTTCACAATCCGCTTTTTTGGCTTCATCTAAAATCGTACGTGCCGTATCAAGCATATCAAGTTGTACCAAAGAATTTTGTTCATTAACACCATCATAACCGAGTGCTTTCAAAAACGTATGAGCCATACCGCCCGAAATCACAAGCTTATTAACCTTTTTAACCAAATTATTCAACAAATCCAACTTTGTAGAAACCTTAGAACCGCCGACAATAGCCATCAACGGACGATTCGGATTATTTAAGCCTTTTGTTAACGCGTCAACTTCTTCAGCCATCAACAAACCCATGCAGGAAGGTCTTTTTTCAACGGCGGCAACCATTGAAGCATGTGCACGGTGGGCTGTTGAAAAAGCATCAGAAACATAAGCATCAGCAACTTTAACAAGCGCACTTGCAAAAGCATCATCACCTTTCTTTTCTTCGTCATAAAATCTTAAGTTTTCCAAAAGCAAAACTTCGTCTTGTTTCATATTTTCAACGGCTTTTTCAACTTTCTCACCGATACAATCATCAACAAAAACAACCTTGTGTCCCAGTGCTTTTTGCAAATCCGGCACAATGTGTTGCAACGAATTTTTAAAATCTCCTTTGCCTTCCGGACGCCCGAAATGTGAAATAATAATCACTTTGGCGCCTTTTTGCATCAAAAGCTTTACCGTCGGCACGGTTCTGTCGATTCTTGCCGTATTGGTTACTTCAAATTTATCATTCATCGGCACATTCAAATCTGCTCTGAGCATAACCGTCTTGCCATTTAAATCGCCTAAATCTTCAAGTGTTCTGTATAACATTTTTTCTTTTCCTTTTAGAAATTTCCCCGTCAAACCGGCGGGGAAATTTTTCTTAACCTCAATTTTTAAGATTAGCCGTTAACTTTTGCCATGTGGGCAATCAAATCCAACACTTTGTTGGAATAACCCCATTCATTGTCATACCAGCTGATCAATTTCACAAAAGTATCCGTCAATTGAATACCTGCTTTGGCATCAAAAATAGATGTGTGTGCATCACCCAAAAAGTCAGACGAAACAACGGCATCTTCCGTATAACCCAAAATGCCTTTCAATTCGCCTTCGGAAGCTTTTTTCATGGCTGCACAAATATCTTCATATTTTGCAGGTTTAATAAGATTTGCCGTTAAATCGACAACAGAAACATCCAATGTCGGCACACGCATTGACATACCCGTCAATTTGCCGTTTAACGAAGGAATAACTTTGCCGACAGCCTTAGCGGCACCTGTTGAAGACGGAATAATATTGCCCGAAGCAGCTCTGCCGCCACGCCAATCTTTTGCAGACGGACCGTCAACCGTTTTTTGCGTAGCCGTTGTTGAGTGAACGGTTGTCATTAAACCTTCTTTAATACCGAAAGCATCATTTAACACTTTTGCAAGCGGAGCCAAGCAGTTTGTTGTGCATGAAGCATTTGAAACAAACTTTGTACCTTTAACATACGAATCGGTATTCACACCGCAAACAAACATCGGTGTATCATCTTTTGACGGAGCCGACATAACAACATATTTTGCACCGGCATCAATATGTCCCTGAGCTTTTTCCTGTGTTAAAAACAAGCCTGTTGATTCAACAACATAATCTGCACCGATTTCATTCCATTTCAAATCAGCCGGATTCTTTTCCGCCGTCACACGAATAGCCTTGCCGTTTACAACAAGCTTACCGTCTTTAACTTCGACCGTACCGTCGAAACGACCGTGCATTGTGTCATATTTCAGCATATAAGCCATATAATCAACATCGATTAAATCGTTAATACCGACAATTTCAATATCATTTCTTTTTTGAGCGGCTCTGAAAACCAAACGTCCGATACGACCAAAACCGTTAATACCTACGCGAATCATACCATATTTCCTTTTTAAATAAAGTTACCCCTGAAAAATCAAGGTTGCGCGGCCAATCCGCGCAAAACGAAATTTGAATTCACGCCCAATTTATCATTAAAGTTTTATTTTTCAAGCAAAAAAAAACAAAAAATGCATAAAAATGCAAATCTCAAAACAAATAAAGGATTATCTATAAAAAAGAACGGCAAAGCCGTCTGACCGTCTCTCAATAATTCATATCGAACCGCTTGTGTCAAGGTGGGTGCCATATATACAAACCACGATTTGTACAGGGACAGCTCCCTAAAATAATTAATGTTGGCTCGGATAGACTTGCGGATAATACGTATCAGACAGCCTCGCCTTTATAGGTTTAATACTACCACATTTTTATATCGTTTGCAAGCACATTTATTTGATTTGTAATCTCATCAATCGAACGCTTCATCTTTTGATCAATGTCAGACAAATCTACTGCCGATTCCTTTTCTTTTTCAACTTCAACAATTTTTTCAACCGGCACTTCGACAACCTTTTCCACTATTTTTTCAACCGGAACCTCAACAATTTTTTCCACCACTTTTTCGACCGGCACCTCAACAATTTTTTCAACCGGCACTTCGACAACCTTTTCAACAATTTTCTCAACCGGCACCTCAACCACTTTTTCCACGACTTCCGTTTTTACTTCGGGTGCACGAACACCGGCCTTGGCGTCTTGCAATTCATCGGCAACCAAAAGCCCTATCATGGCAAGCAGTTGATTTTCATTAATCTGGGCACCGCCGGCCGTTAACATTTTTGCTTTTTCATCAAGTATTTGCGAAAGTTCCGCAATATGCCCTTCCTCACCGTTACCGCAGGCAATGGCATATGCTCGACCGTTAATCTGAATTGTTACCTGTGCCATTTTGTTTTGTTACCTCACTTATTTTTTGTGCGCTCTGTTCTATTGTTTCCACAGCCCGACCGATTGCCTGCTTTAAGGCGTCAATCTGTTTATTTTTATTATAAATATTTCCCTCATAAGCACCTTTTTGCTGCCTCAAAGAATTCTTTTTCGCCTCTGCCGCATACTTTAACCGCTCAACACTTTCTTTTAATTGTGCAAGAGCCGCGTCGGTTTGTTCCAAATTATATTCCGCCATAAAATATTCTTTCTTTTAAGATAAAAATGATGTATCTTTTATCATAATCATTTTTTCAAACTTGACAAGAAGAATAAAACATTATGCAAAAGATTATCACAAACCTTATTGATGAAAACATGTCCCTGCTTGATGATGCGCGCCTTGAATGTTTCATTTTGCAAGAAAACCTGCCCTCTCATTTTAAGGCTGAATTTGCCTTACAAGCCGCCAAAAAAAATAAGATAACACTCGGCTTGTCCGTCAGTGATTGCCTTGCTTATCGTTTAGACGGCATTATCCTTGATTTAAGCAAGTCGGATCATATCTCTGCCGATTATAAAAAAATGACTGAAGATTTAAAAAATAAATTTATCGGGGTTATCACACGCAATCGCCGTCACGAAGCAATGCTTGTCAGTGAGTGCGAACCTGATTTTGTTATTTTCAGGGCATGGCAAGACGGTATTGATAAAATCAATGAGCTTACTTCATGGTATCACGAAATGTTTTTAATTCAGTCCGCACTGCTTCCCATGGAAGACATAAACTATCAGTCATTTCAAACGGATTTTGTTATTTTAGACAGCCTAAAACAACCGACCGAATAACGGTTTCTATTGCTCATCTATCACCGACAAAACCGCATCAGGCGTTAAAATCTGAGGTAAAACAAGATAATTTTGTTCATCTTTCGGATAAAAAATATAAACCGGAACACTGCTTCTGTTATACAACTTTAAGGCCTTAAAAATTTCATTGTTTTTATTGGTCCAATCAGCTTTAAACAGATGAATATTGTTGTTTTTAGCCGCACGCATAAATGCTTCGCTTTCAAGTGTCGTTTTTTCGTTTAAAAGGCAAATCAAACACCATTTGGCCGTAAAATCTATAAAAACGGGTTCGCCGTTTTCCAAAGCCGCATTAACTTTTTCTTCGGCATAGGGCATCCATACATCAGAATTCGTATTCGGTTTAATTTGGTGATACAAAATCCAACACAACCAAACAACCGTTAATATGACGGGGATTGATAACACATATTTCACAACAACCATCCATTGCCCCGGCCTCGGTAAAATCTTTTTAATTAACCCCGGATATAACTCAAGAAACGCAAACGGCAAAGCATATCCCAATCCTAAAAACACAAAAACCGGAAAATATACGGTTGCGCTTTCAAACAAGGCATATCCCATCAATGCGCCCATAAAAGGTCCGGTACACGGACTCGCGATTAAAACGGCAAAAAAGCCTGTTAAAAATGAATTTAACTCCGAAACTTTTAACAATTTGCCCGCATAATCCGTTTTCATTTTGAGAATGTTAAATAAATACAGCAAAATCAAAACAAAAATCACAATCATCACACAAACAAAAACAGGCGACTGCAGTTGAAATCCCCAACCGAGCATGGCACCGCCTTTTTTGAATACATAAAGCACTCCCGCAATGCTTATAAACGAACAAACCACACCGAACACATACAACAATGCCCGAACATATCGTCCTTTTTTCTTTTGAGC
>JAGCOI010000194.1 GCA_017645485.1 Alphaproteobacteria bacterium
CACCCACGTTACCAGATATATAACCAAAGCGCAAAGCACACATCCTATAAAGAATGCCACCAGCACAAGAAAGAGAACGCCTAAATAACCTGAAATGGTTGCAGGCGCAGATCCCGAATCCATAACAACGGCCGTCCACAGAATCGAAAAAATGATCCAAGCTACAGTGGCACACAAAGTAAGTCCGTCATCAATAGGGCTGTTTTCCGTCTTTTTATCAAGAGGACCGAACACCCAATAAGCCCCGCACAGGATTACAAAAATCGCCGTAATAATCGCAAATGCAGTCATAGGTTTTATAACTTAACATTAAACATTTGCAAAACACGTCGCGATACGCTGATAAGGATAGTCATCCTCATCTTTTTTGTAGCCTGCATCGTCCAGCTTGCGGCCCGTTGCCTGTTCCAGTATTTCTACCAGATCTTCAATAAGCGGACGCGTCATCAGATTCTTTCCGAACGTTCCGGTTCTGAAAGCCTTTTTATTCAAGCCTGAAGCCTGAACAAAAATTTCCAACACGTCATCTTTGGTGTACCGCCCGAGAAGGTCCGTTATCCACTGATTGATGGTCGGGGCATAAAACGCGCACTTATGCGGCTTTAAGTCCAACCTGTAACGTACCGAAGCCTCAACTGAAGCTTTTAAGGCCGGTTTCAGAGTGGAAAGCGGCATTTTGCCGATCCATTCCAGATACTTATCTCCTTGCATGGCTTTCGCCTGCGCCATTGCCGGATCGCTCTCAGCGAGTTTCGATCCAACAAAGTTCAATACTGATTGTTTTTCCATAATTATCGTTATATGTATAGTGAAACATTTTATTTGTAGCACAGCATGAAATAAATTGCAAGCATTTTTTGACGAAAATCGTATTTTTTCACAAAAATATTTTCAAACCGCAATATTGTGTCTTTTTGCTTGCAAAACTTCTGATTATCTGGCATAATGTTTAATGTAACCGAATTGGTTACGGTGTCTGGAAAACATCTTTTCTGAGAATACTCCATACGAAAGGGAGTTCCTGAAATAAGTGCGTTTGACGTAGCGAATAAGGGAGTCTGTCTCAGAACAGTTTTTCAGCTCCCACTTTGGATTTTATTCAAAGTGATTTTTTTATCATTTCATGGAAAGGAGCAGAATATGACAATACTGATTTTAATGACAAGTGCCTTAATGCTTTATGCAAACACACTTTCAGCCTCAACTTATATACCATGTTCCGAAGTCGAAACGGCTGCCCAAACTTGTTGGTCATGCGGTACCACCTGCTCGGCACGTTTAAGCTACGATAACGAACAAGATGCTGCATTAAACAAAAACGCCACATTAACTTTTTCAGGAACCGGAAAGATGAATAATTATAAATCACCGTATGATGTTGTGAATTTGCAAGGTGTGGAACCATGGTACAATGTGCGTGACCGGATTACAAAAGCCGTTGTCGAAGAAGGCATTACAAATGTCGGTGACCGAACAATTTATATGATGTCCAACTTAAAAGAAGTCAGTCTGCCGGATTCACTGACATCCATAGGCAAACGTGCTTTTTTTGGTTCATCCGGTTTAAAAAAATTAACTATTCCCGACGGTGTCACTTCAATCGAACAATTCGCTTTTCAATATACAAACATTAAAGAACTCACATTACCGGAAAGTCTTACAAATTTAACAAATGCTTTTTGGTGTGAAAGCAAAAATCCCTCATGTGTACCGTTTCCCTTAGAAAAACTTTTTTGTGCCGAAGCAAACATGGCTGCATGCGAAGCCGCTGTATCACATTTAAACATAACCCCGACCGCTTATCAATCATCAGGCGGACAATATTTGTATGACAATCGCTTTTATAACAGCCCGAACGATATCGCCTCGGGCAACTACGCCAAAAAACGCATATACACCGTTCATGAAGCAAATCAGGTATCAGGCAAAAAAAACACCTTCAAAATACGCTATAAGTAACCCTATTCGTCGCCTATTCTTAAAGCTTCAATAAAGGCAGACTGCGGCACTTCCACTTTACCGAACTGACGCATACGTTGTTTGCCTTTCTTTTGTTTATCCAAAAGCTTACGTTTACGCGTTACATCACCGCCATAGCACTTTGCCGTCACATCTTTACGCAGTGCCGAAATTGTTTCCCTTGCCACAATCCTGCCGCCAATCGCCGCCTGTATCGGAATTTTGAATAAATGTCTCGGAATTAAATCTTTCAAGCGCTCGCAAATTTGCCGACCTCTGCTTTCGGCTTCCGTTCTGTGACATAAAAATGCCAACGCATCAACCGGTTCTTCGTTAATTAAAATTTGAACTTTAACCAAATCCGATTCTTCATAATCGGTCAATTCATAATCAAAGCTTGCATAACCGCTCGTGATGGATTTGAGCCTGTCATAAAAATCAAACACGATCTCATTTAACGGAATTTTATAAACCACCATCGCACGCGTACCGACATACGTCAGTTCCACTTGTTCTCCCCGACGCTCCGTGCAAAGTTTTAACACCGCACCCAAATAATTATCCGGCACCAAAATCGTTGCCTTAACCATCGGTTCTTCAATAGATTTAATTGTTGATAAATCAGGCATATCCGCCGGATTATGCAACATCATATCTTCGCCGTTTGACAGATGAATTTTATAGGCCACGGATGGTGCTGTCGTGATAATATCCAAATCAAATTCTCTTGAAATGCGCTCTTCAATAATTTCCATATGAAGCAAACCCAAAAAGCCGCACCTGAACCCGAGTCCCAATGCTTCTGAATTTTCATTGGCATAATCAATACTCGCATCATTAAGTTTTAATTTGGCAAGTGCATCTTTTAAGGCTTCATATTGGCTGGAATCTGTCGGAAACATAGAACAAAACACCACGGGCACCGACGGTTTAAAGCCTGCAAGAGCCTGTGCACACGGATTTTTATTATCGGTAATCGTATCGCCGACGCGCGTATCGCCAACCGACTTAATACTTGCCGTTATAAAACCGACCTCCCCCGGATATAAGGCTTCAATATCCTGCATTTTCGGCGTGAAAATACCAACCTTTTCAACCAAATACGTTGCACCGTTCGACATCATTTTAATATTTGTTTTTTTCCTTAAAACACCGTCATGAACGCGCACTAAAATAATCACACCGAGATATGAATCATACCAACTGTCAATCAATAAAGCTTTTAAGGGGGCATTTTTATCACCTGTCGGCGCAGGCAGTTTTTGAACAATTTGTTCCAAAAGCTCCGGCACACCTTCGCCCGTCTTACCGGATGTTTCAACGGCATCTGTTGTATCAAGCCCTATCACATCTTCAATCTGTGACTTAACTTTGGCAACATCAGCCGACGGCAAATCCACCTTATTTAAAACAGGTAAAATTTCATGATTATTGTCTATTGCCAAATAAACGTTGGCAAGTGTTTGAGCTTCCACGCCCTGCGTTGCATCAACAACCAAAACACTGCCTTCGCACGAAGCAAGTGATCGCGACACTTCATACGAAAAGTCAACATGCCCCGGTGTATCCATCAAATTAAGCTGATAGGTTTTGCCGTCTTTTGCCTGATAATTCAACCGCACGGTTTGCGCTTTAATGGTAATGCCGCGCTCTTTTTCAATATCCATTGAATCTAACACCTGCTCGGTCATCTCGCGCTTTGTTAATCCGCCGCAATACTCTATCATTCTGTCGGCAAGCGTTGATTTTCCGTGGTCAATATGTGCAATAATCGCAAAATTTCGTATCAAACTTAAATCTGTCATTGTTATTTTTTCCTTGGCTTTTGTTCATAGATAAAGTAATTTTCTCATGCTTGCAACACAATTTATAAAAAACAAACATAAAATGTGAACATAGTAAATAAAAGGCGAATTATTTGCATTTTTTTCTTGCAGATTCAAAAATATCGGTATACATTCGGCGCAACTTGAAAAAGTTGTTATTTTAATTTGGTCTTATATACTGCTTTACAAAAGCGGTTGTATAAGGCTGTGTGTTTAACTTTTTATTTGCTGCAAAGGAGCAATCATAACCATGAGTAAATGGGTTTATAAATTTGGAAACGGTAGCGCCGAAGGCGATGCTTCCATGAGAAATCTTTTGGGCGGTAAAGGTGCGAACTTGGCTGAAATGAATAAAGTCGGCCTTCCTGTTCCTCCCGGATTTACCGTTACAACCGAAGTTTGTACATATTATTACGAAAACAACAAAACATATCCGGCTGATTTGAAAGAAAAAGTCATTGAAGCCGTTAAATATGTTGAAGGTATTATGGGCAAAAAGTTTGCCGATGCCGACAATCCGTTGTTATTCTCCGTCCGTTCAGGTGCAAGAGTTTCAATGCCCGGCATGATGGATACGGTGTTAAACCTCGGTTTGAATGACCAAACGGTTAAAGCTTTGGCTAAAGCTTCGGGTTCCGAAAGATTTGCATACGATTCTTATCGTCGTTTCTTGCAAATGTTTTCAGACGTTGTGTTGGGTGCTGATTTAGACCTGTACGAAGAAGCTTTGGAAAACATGAAAAAATCTCATGGTTACAAATCCGACACGGATTTAACCGCTGAAGATTTGAAAGAATTGGTTGCTCAATATAAAGCAATCGGTGAAAAACTCGGTAAAGTCGTTCCGCAAGATCCTTGGGAACAACTTTGGGCCGGTATCGGTGCCGTGTTTGGTTCTTGGATGTCCGCCCGCGCCATCACATATCGTAAATTAAACAACATCCCCGGCGATTGGGGCACGGCTGTTAACGTTCAAACAATGGTGTTCGGTAATGCCGGTGACGATTGCGCAACAGGTGTTTGCTTCTCTCGTGACCCTGCAACAGGTGAAAACAGATATTACGGTGAATACCTTGTCAATGCTCAAGGTGAAGACGTTGTGGCCGGTATCCGCACACCTCAACCGATGGGCTCTATCGGCGACGGTACATCTTTGGAAGAAAGATGGCCTCACATTTATAAAGAGCTTGTTGATGCACGTAACAACTTGGAAGCACACTACAAAGACATGCAAGATATGGAATTCACCATTGAACATGGCAAACTTTGGATGTTGCAATGCCGTAACGGTAAGAGAACAGCAGCCGCTGCCGTTCGTATGGCCGTTGAAATGGTCAATGAAGGCTTATTAACACATGAAGAAGCCATCATGCGCGTCGGTGCCGATCAATTAGACCAATTATTGCACCCGATGCTTGATCCGAAAGCTAAGAAAAATGTTATTGCAACAGGTCTTCCTGCATCTCCTGGTGCTGCTGTCGGTCAGGCTGTTTTCAGTGCTGAAGATGCTGAAGCTTGGGCTGCCAAAGGCGAAAAAGTTATTTTGATTCGTAACGAAACATCTCCTGAAGATATCGGCGGTATGCATGCTTCTCAAGGCGTGATTACGGCTCGCGGCGGTATGACATCACACGCAGCCGTTGTTGCTCGCGGTATGGGCACACCTTGCGTTTCCGGTTCAACAGATATCACGATGAAAAGTGGGTCAGATACCCTGAAGAATACATTGATGTTCAGGGCCGGCTGAAACTGGAAAAGATGGAAATTTTCAGTCCGCGTAAGAAAAAGGATGTCTGCGATTTCTTCATAAAGAACGGACTTTTTTCAAAAAAGCTGATCGACGAAATAGGCTGGATGACCTTAAGACCGCTTACCGACTACGTTACTTCCAACACGAAAAAAGGAATCTGCGCCGTTCCGATGACGAACGAGCATTATCCTGAGGAAAAGGCATATTTTCCTCTAAGGTACCTTGAATCATGCTTCTGCACCAACGGCATGTGTGCGGGAAATACCCCGGCGGAAGCAAAAGTGCAGGGTCTATCAGAAATATACGAACGTTTTGTCAGACGTTTCCTGTTCGGTTACGTTCCTGAGAGTTTCAGCAGGGATTTGGCGAAAACCAACATCAGGGCTCTGCCGGAGATTCCGGAAGAATTCATAAAAACAAAATACCCTGAAATAGCCGATACCCTAAAGGAATTCGGAAAACACGACATTCGGATTACATGCTACGATGCGTCCCTAGGCGGTATTTTTCCTGTCGTTGCCGTATGTGCCCGTCCGGTAAACTCCGTAAAATACAAGATTTCTGTAGGTGCGCATCCAAACATGAAGATTGCATTGGAAAGAACACTTACGGAACTGATGCAGGGCGTTGAATGGAAGAACATTGACTACGTTAACTTCAACCTAAAACCTTACATCAGCAATGACTTCACCGACTCCAGCCGTAAGTACAGTGACAGCGACCTTCAGTACAAAAATGCCGAATGTTCCTGTGAGGAATGGGACGGCTGTGCCGAAAACAGTGAAGACTGTCAGTCAGACATACCTGAATCAGGTGATGACAAAACCATGGTGTGGAATAGTACGGAAGACATGTTCAACAGTCTTTCATCCCTGGCCGGAGAAGATATCGGCAGACAGGCTGAAATAGAAGAATTTCATTTCAGGGATTCACTTAACTTCATAAACAATTTCATCGACGGCTCAGGTGACGTTCATCCAAGCTTTTTCACGCATAAAAGCAAATTTCACTTCGTTGACTGGTCACTTGACGATGCAACCACGGAAGATGAATATGTCTTTCTGCTTAACATCAGCAGAAAATTAAACAAAAAAGTCTGGTGCTACGATGCA
>JAGCOI010000195.1 GCA_017645485.1 Alphaproteobacteria bacterium
CAAATCAACATTTTTAAACTTAATGCTCGGGCAAAACGCCTCCATCGTTTCCGATATCAAAGGAACAACAACCGATATCGTTGAAAGAGCACAAGAACTCCATACACTAGGCCCTGTCTTATGGCTTGATACGGCAGGTTTCGGCGACAAGTCCGAACTGTCTCAAAAACGGCTTGAAAAAACCTTTCTTACGCTTGAGCGTGCGGATGTTGCCATCTTAATGTCCGACAAGTTCGACTCCGATGATCAAACAAAGCAAATAGAAAACTTAATAAATCAAAAAAACATTCCTCTGATTAAAGTATTAAACAGCAAAAATAAAGTTATTCCGCACACAACAGAAAACGGTATCATCTTAAATGCTTCGGATGTTTCCGAGCGTTCAAAAGCCGTAGCGCTTATTGAGCAGGCCCTCCTAAAAGTCTGTCCGGAAGACTTTTTAACACCCCCTGCCATGCTTGGCGATTTACTACCCGAAGGCGGTTTGGTTGTTATGATTGTCCCCATAGATTTTGAAGCCCCGAAAGGTCGTCTGATATTGCCTCAGGTACAGGCTATACGCGATTGTTTAGACCACAACCAAACGGTTTTAATAGCCAAAGAAACGGACTATATCAAAACACTTCAAAACCTTAAAAACAAGCCCGATTTAGTTGTATGCGATTCGCAGGTTGTCCGCTTTATGACACAAAATACGCCATCTGATATTAAATGCACGACCTTTTCTGTTTTAATGGCACGCCTTAAGGGCGATTTAAATGCTTTCAAAGACGGTGCTGATGCCATTTGGCACTTACAAGACGGCGATAAAGTTTTAATTGCCGAATCGTGCACACATCACGCCGCAGATGATGATATCGGCACAATTAAAATACCCGCGCTCATGCGCCAAAAAACAGGCAGGAATTTGATATTTGAACATGTATCTGGTTGTGATTTCAAAGAAAACTTGAGCCAATACAAATTAATTGTGCAATGTGGCGGCTGCACACAAAACAGACGCGCCATCCTCTCAAGAATTGCCGCAGCCAAAAATGCCGGCATCCCAATCACAAACTACGGTTTTTGTTTATCAGAGCTTAACGGTGTGCTAAGTCGTGTTTTAGAGCCCTTTTCAAAATAATATTTTCTTCAAAATTTATATTTGACAAATACAATATTTTGTGCTAAATTTATGTAAAATTTATTATTCAAACATTATGAAAAGAATCGCATTTATCAAGTGGGCAAGCCTCACAGCAGCAGAAATCGGCGTTGTTGCCTTTTGGGCATTAGGTATCAAAGGTTTAACAGATGCCGCTGCACACATATTTATAGCGACAGGTTGTTGCTCTTTTGTTGCGCTGATTGCCATTTGCGCAGAGCACATCAAAAAGAACAATCTCTGTTTGAGTTAAAAAAAGGGATGCAACCGCATCCCTTTTCTTTTTTCCATTGAGCCCTTTGCTTAGCCATTATTGCGAGCGTAGCACAACAATCTCTTTTTTTCTGTCATCCTGAACTTGTTTCAGTATCTTACTGTCATTGCGAGCACCATCAGGTGCGTGGCAATCCCCTTAGAACGGCAAAAAAAATATTGACTTCAACTCAGATTTCATGCTATTCTAAAGCCAGACGCAGGGTTTCTGCGTTCGGGCGTCACAACCCTTTGTAAACTTAGTCAAATGTGCATATGACTTAAAATAAATATGCCGACACTGTCGTTAGGCGGATGTCGGTGCAATAAGGCTCTTAAAGCGCGAAAACGCCGAGCCGCTTAAGTTTACACGGTTTGTGATCATCCGCCCGCTTTTATAGAAAAGTCGGGTTTTTTATATATTTTATTCCAAATGAAAGGATGCTCAACATGAAAAAATTTACTCTGATATGGATGATAGGTTTATTACCGATTTTTAGCTTAAATGCTGCAACCACAACTTACAAATGCGGTGAAAATTGCACGGCAACTTTAGATGAAAACGGTGTTTTGCGCGTTTCAGGAACCGGTAAAATGAATGATTATCTCAATAATAGAGAAGAAAGTCCTTTTTACAACAATCTTGCAATTAAAAAAATCATTGTTGAGGAAGGTATCACGCATATTGGACAGGATATTTTTTGCGGCTGTGAAAATCTTAAACATGTTGAACTCGCCAACAGTGTGCAAAAAGTCGGTTTATATGCTTTTGAGAATATTCCTAACATACAGTCTATTACCATGTCAGACACAACAGTTTGGAGTTCTCAGGATGAGATGAATGGCTATGAACGTTCCAATGTGATTAAGGTCTATTGCCGTGGCGATTTGGAAAAATGCACCACAAATTTAAGTAAAAACCAACCTGCTAATCTATTTAAGGGTGCAAAATCCGTTTATAAAGGCAAACGTATTTATACAATAGAAGAAGCTAATCAAGTATCAGGAAAGCAAAACACATTTATGATTCGCTATAAATAAAAACCATTTTAAATCGACCTTATTTAAGCCACAAAAAAGGGAAGCTTTTGCTTCCCTTTTCTTTTTTCCATTGAGCCGTTATTCGCCCAAATGAGGCATGGTCGCTTCGGCTTTAAGCGTCTTTACAAATTCATCAAGACTCATGACCTCTTGTTTTTCAGAGCCTAAACGACGAACCGTCACCGTCTTGGTATCGCGTTCTTTTGCACCGACAACGGCAATCACAGGCACTTTGGCTAAACTGTGTTCACGCACCTTATAATTGATTTTTTCGTTTCTCAAATCAGCTTCGGCACTTAAACCTGCTTGTTTTAAGGTTTTGACAACTTCATTGGCATAGTCGTCAAATTCGCTGACAATCGGCGCCACCATCACTTGTAAAGGCGACAACCAAAGCGGCAACTTACCGGCATGATTTTCAATCAAAATACCCAAAAAGCGCTCAATAGAGCCGAACAATGCACGGTGTAACATTACAGGACGGTGTTTTTCACCGTCTTCACCGATGTACGAAATATCAAAGCGCTCCGGCAAATTCATATCCACCTGAATCGTACCGCATTGCCATTCACGCCCGATAGCGTCCTTTAAGATAAATTCCAATTTCGGTCCGTAAAATGCACCCTCACCCGGATTAATTTCATATGCATATCCGTGTGACGTTAAAGCATTTGCAAGCGAATTTTCGCACAAATCCCAAATTTCATCCGAGCCGATACGATAAATGCTGTCAGGACGCGTAGAAAGATAAATTTTAACCTCATTAAAACCGAAATCTTTATAAATATCCAAAATCAACTTTAAGGTTGAAATACATTCTTCTTCCATTTGTTCCGGCGTACAGAAAATATGTGCATCATCTTGCGTAAATTCACGCACACGCATCAAACCCATCAATGCGCCGGAGGCTTCATAGCGGTTTACCTTACCGAATTCGGCAATTCTCAGCGGTAAATCACGATATGATTTAATACCCTGCTTATAAACGAGCAATCCGCCCGGACAGTTCATCGGCTTAATGCAAAACCACTTTTTATCTTCCGTTTGACCGGAATAGTTATGCGCACCATATTTATCCCAGTGACCGGAAGTTTCCCATAAAACTCTATCCATCACACGCGGTGTTGAAATTTCGATATAACCGTTATTTTCTTGGCGATTACGCATATATTCAATCAGCTTACGATATACTTTATAGCCCTTATCATGCCAAAAAACGGCACCCGGTGCATATTCCGGTTCAAAATGGAATAAATCCATCTCTTTACCTAATTTTCTATGGTCACGCTTAGCCGCTTCTTCCAGCATATCCAAATAGGCTTTCAAATCTTTTTTATCTGCCCATGCGGTTGCATAAATACGTTGCAACATTTCATTATTCGAATCGCCGCGCCAATAAGCACCTGCCAC
>JAGCOI010000196.1 GCA_017645485.1 Alphaproteobacteria bacterium
TTCATTACCGCTCAAAGCTTTTTGTTCCAACAAAGGTCCGCCCGGATAACCGAGCCCGAGCATCTTGGCCACCTTATCAAACGCTTCGCCGGCCGCATCATCTATTGTTGTGCCCAAACGCTCATACGAACCCACATCTTTCACAATCAAAATCTGACAATGCCCGCCCGAAACAAGAAGCAATAAATAAGGATATGCAACATCATTGGTTAATCTTGCACATAAAGCATGCCCTTCCAAATGGTTAACCGCAACAAACGGCTTGTTTAAGCCCAAACAAAGTGCTTTAGCCGCCATCACACCAACCACGACACCGCCGATAAGCCCGGGGCCCGAAGCCGCCGCCACCGCATCAATATCAGCCAAATCAATTTCGGCTTTTTGCACGGCACTTGCTATAATTTCATCAATATGTTCCAAATGTGCACGCGCCGCAATCTCCGGCACAACGCCGCCGAAGGCATGGTGTTCTTCTTGGCTCAACAGCGCCTGACCTAAAATTTGACGCTCATCATTAACAATAGCGGCCGCCGTTTCGTCGCAACTGCTTTCAATTCCTAAAACAATCATTTGCATAATCCGATATTTTTGTTGTCATTTATTTTTTTTAACTATAAACTATAAAAATAAATTTGCCAAGAATTATATCATTTATGAGGAAATAAAAGATGACATTAAAAAAAATCAAATTACTCAAAAACGTGATTTATGCACTTGCGATCATCATGTTTATTGCACTGACCGCACTTTTATTGTTGCGCTTGAAGGTCGAACCCGTCAGGCAAACCGCCGACAACATCGAGGCATCTCAAATAACAAAGCTTCAAAACAGAATTTCACGTATAGAACAAGCTTTACAAACCCATATTCAAAAAGCCTCACCGATTAATGCACAGGATATTGCCTTATTAAATGACAGATTCAACACCTTGGAAAAGACCAATCTTGAAATTTTGGATTCCAAAGCAAATATTGCCGCCTTAATGGGCCTGATTGAGCGCATTGATTTTCTTGAATCTCAAATTAAAACCTTAAATGCCGGCACATCTGCTTCCGCTCTTGTTTTAACGGCAGCCGCTCTTGTGGAAAATGCGGCCAAAAAGAGAATGCCGTTTATGTATGAAGCTTCCGTTTTATCAGAACTCAGTCGCGGCACCCCGATGGAAAAAAGCGCACAAATCATCGCCGGTATTTCGGTTAAAGGTCTGCCTGCAAAAGAAGATTTAATTCATCGTTTCATCACACTTTACGAAACAACGCTTCCTCAAGCAACACCAACTGAGTCTGAAAAAATTGTCACAGCTTCTCAAGATTGGAAGCAAAAATTATACAACAAACTTAAATCCTTGATTGTTATTGAAAAAATCAGTTCGGATGATGCTTTTGATTTCAACGAAACACCTTTAACGGATGATGTTTATCGTTCGGTTTTGGACGGCGATTTTGAAACGGCCATACTTAAAATGTCCGTTAATCCGAAATATCAGACCGAAGCTTTTCAAATATGGGTTGAAGATGCTCAATCCGAAAAAATGTTTGATAAGCAAATGGCAAAAATCAAAGCTTTAACCTTAAGCGCAATGAAATTGGAAACTTTTGAATGAAAAAACTGACGGCACTTTTTCTTTTTTTCTCGTTTCTTATTGCCCTGACTGCTCAAATGTTGTTCGGTCACGCGGACGGTTCCGTTTTTTCACTCGTATTAAGTTCCTGTTTGCTTGTTTTTCTTTTATCTTCTCTTGCCGTTCAATTTTTATCTGTTATGAAAAAACAGATTGAACAACAGACATGTCATAAAAAGATATCTCAAACAATCGAAAAACAATGCAACGACACAGCTTTATTCGCATTACTTAAAACAATGACGTCCACCACCGAGGGTGATTTTAAATCTGCGCGCAAACATTTAAAAAATCTTGAAACCCTTATCGGTAAACATATTTTAATTGATATCTTGGAATTAAAAATTCTAAAAGGTGAAAAAAATTTTGATGCGGTGGAAAAACTTTCTTTTAAGTTGCTCAAAAACAAAGATGCCGAACTTGTCGGCCTTAAATCCTTAATTGAAACATCTGCCAAAAAGAAAAATTTTGAAGAAGCATTACTTTCAGCTAACAAAGCTTTTGAGACACGTCAAGATTTATATTGGGTTATTGAAAACACCTTTCAATATCGTGCCTTATCGGGCGATTGGCAAGGCGCTGTTGAAGTATTGGAAGCAGGCTTAAAGAAAAAACTGATACTTCATCAAAAATATGCCGAATTAAAAGCGATTGCCTTATATGAGATAAGTCTTCAGGCTCAAAAAAACAAACAAGACTTTGTATCTTTCAAATCTCTCACTCACGCATGCCAATTAAATCCGCAACTGGTGCCTGCGGCACTTGATTTGGCCAAACGCTTTGAATGCAACAACCAAACGGAACGCGCCAAGAAAACGCTTATAGAAGCATGGCGTCAAAATCCGACTTATGATGTAGCTAAAGCATATCTGCATTTATTTAAATCTGACACACCGCTTGAACAGGTATTGCGTATGGAAACTTTCGCAACGCTCAACACAAAAGAACCTTCACTCAATAATTTCATATTGGCAGAATGCAATATGAAAGCAAAATTATACGATAAAGCACGTGCCGAATTTGAAATATTTTTAATCAACAATCCGGCAACAAAAAAATTAGCTTCTTTAATTGAAAAATACGAACAAAAAGTCAATCACAACACATCAGCGGCGCAAAATTGGCACAAACGTGCTCTTTCCTGCCCCGATGATTGTGTGTGGGTTTGTACGCATTGCAAACAAACATCTTCAAAATGGAAGCCGTTTTGTTCAAAATGCGGTGCATTTAATCCGTTTCATTGGCATTTATATCAGGATAAATAAGGACAAAAGATTATGGATATGCAAACTTTTAAGAAAATTTGGGAAAAACACTATCAAACGGTGCCTAACCAGCTTCAAAAAATCAAAACCATTAAAGGTGTTGCAACGGGGTTTAATGCTAACATAGATGCCATATATAAAATAACGGGGCAAAAGCTGGCCGAACTTATTAATAAATATGGTTTAACACTTGCTCAGATGCAAAACATCGAATATTGTCGCATTATAGATAAAACAGACTTTATCAAAGGCGTTTTTAAATCGTTTACACAAGGCATTGCGGAAGAATGGATTTGTGAAAATAAAGAGGTGTACGAGTGGCTTAAACAAGAAATCGGTTATAATCATCTGCAAATCGGCGGACAAGGCGGCATCATGGCCAACGTTCTGTCGACCGTCGGTATCCAAAAAGTTCTCACACATGCCAATTCACTGCCAAAATTACAAGCCGACCAATTTGCAAAACTCGACAATCTATTGTCTTTTGATGAAAACGGTCAAATGAAACCGGCTTATCAAATCGACCGTAAAAATGATTTGCCTTTAATTCATTGGATTATTGAATTTAAGCGTGGCGACATTATCGAAATCGAAGGTCAAAAATTCAGATGTCCGAAAGCAAATCGTTTTATCGCCACATACGATCCGCTCAATTTAAAACTTGTTTTGGATGAAAACTTCATGCAAAACGTCAAAAAGCAAAATCTTGATTTTGTTATCCTTTCCGGATTTCATGCCTTGCTTGCCAAAAGCGGCGGCGAAGCTTTAATTGATAACGTTGCCGAACGCATTAAAGAATGGAAACAAAGTGCACCGAACACCATATTTCATTTGGAAGTTGCGTCCACACAAGACCTGCTCATTCGCAAAGCCATCGTCAAAGAATTGATTTGTCTTGTCGATTCCATCGGCATTAACGATCGTGAAACCATGGATTTGCTCGAAGCCATAGATGAAAAGGCATTATTAAAACGTTGTAAAGAACAAACCACTGCCGAAAATTTACTCACGAGCTTATCCAAAATTAAAGAAAAAACAGGCATCAAACGCATTCAACTTCACATGTTCGGCCTCTATTTAACGCTTCAAGATAAAGATTTTGCCATCACGCCCGAAAACAATTTCAAAGGTATGCTTGCGGCATCTGTCGTTGCTGCCTCCAAAGCTCGAACGGGGCTTGTAGATGGACAAAGCATTAACAATGTAAAACATGATATTTCCGATGTCGGTATTATTGAACTCGACAGCTTGTCTCTTGCCCTCGGACAGCCTGAACTCGCACTGACCGGCTTAGGGCGTTATCGTTCGTGGGATTTAATCGCCATCCCGACCATTTTAATCGAAAATCCTTTAACTCTTGTCGGTATGGGCGATACAATTTCTTCATTGTCTTTAGTCGCCGCCAGATAGTATTTGGCCTGTTTTAATAAATCAATAATTGAAACACGATTTATAATAAAACTTTAAGAAATACAATCTATAAAATAAGATAAAAAGGGGATTTACATCATGCTTAATTTTATTTTTTGTTTGTTTTTTCTCGGTGGGTTTTTAAATGCGGTTTTTTTAAGTTTTGCCGGACAAACCGACATATTTTCAAAAATCGTTCAGGCATTGTTTGATGCTGCTTCAAACGGTTTCCAAATTTCCATCGGCTTAACGGGCATGCTTTGCCTGTGGCTCGGATTGCTCAAAATCGGCGAACAATCCGGACTGACCAATCTATTTGCCAAAGGCTTAAATCCTTTATTCAAACGTTTAATGCCCGAGGTCCCGCCGTCTCATCCCGCCATCGGCTCTATGGTCATGAACATGGCTGCCAACATTTTGGGGTTAGATAATGCAGCCACCCCGATGGGGCTCAAAGCAATGAATGAACTTCAGGAATTAAACCCTCATAAAGATAAGGCCTCAAAGGCTCAAGTTTTGTTTATGGTGATTAACGCTTCAGCCGTAACACTTATCCCGATAAACATTTTAATGTATCGTTATCAACTCGGCAGCATTAATCCGACAGCGGTTTTTATCCCTATTTTACTGGCCACATCCGTTTCAACGCTTGTCGGTTTTTTAAGTGTTTCTGCCGTTTACAAAATAAATATTTTCAATAAAGTCATATTGTCCTATCTTCTCGGTTTTATGGCTTTTATCGCCGGCGTAGCTTATTATTTCACAACCCTGCCGCCTGATTTAAGATTGACCTGTTCCAATATTTTTGCAAATTTTATCATGCTTTTGTTTATCACCGTTTTTATTTTATCCGGTGTCATTAAAAAATTAAATGTATATGACGTATTTATAAAAGGTGCCAAAGAAGGTTTTGATATTGCCGTTAAAATTATTCCCTATCTTGTTTCCATGCTTTGTGCCATTGCGGTTTTCCGGGCATCCGGTTTAATGGATTTATGCATACAAGGCTTATCGTGGTGTTTTGAATGTTTGCATTTAAATACCGATTTTGCCCCTGCTTTACCTACTGCTTTTATGAAACCCTTGTCAGGCAGCGGCGCACGCGCCATGATGATTGAAACCCTCACCCACTATGGTGCAGACAGTTTTGAAGGTTTTGTTGCAAGTGTTATGCAAGGCTCTACCGAAACAACTTTTTATGTTTTAGCCGTTTATTTCGGAAGTGTTAAAATCTCCAAAACAGGCGCAGCCGTCCCTTGCGCATTGCTTGCGGATTTAGCCGGATTAACTGCCGCCGTTATTTTTTCATACATCTTTTTCTAAAAAGGAAAATCCATGAAAGCGCTTATTCAAAGAGTAACTTATGCACATGTTAAAGTCAACAACCGCATTGTCGGACAAATCAATGCGGGTTTATTGGTTTTTCTCGGTGTTCAAAAAGGTGATAAAACCGAAAATGCCGATTTTTTAAGTAAAAAAATTTGCAACCTGCGTATTTTTGAGGATGAAAATCATAAAATGAACAAATCCTTGCTTGATGTAAAAGGACAAATGCTTATTGTTTCTCAATTCACACTTTGCGGTGACACTTCCCGCGGCAATCGCCCGGGGTTTGAAAACGCCGCTTTGCCCGACAACGCCAATGCTTTATATCAATATTTCACATCAGCCGTTGGCAAACTCGGCATTAAAACACAAAACGGCATTTTCGGTGCCGATATGAAAGTCGAACTCTTAAACGACGGCCCCGTCACATTCATGCTTGAAAAATAACAACGCAGCGCACATCTTTTAAGGTCAAAACTAAACTTTTATATCTGCTTTTTTATTTTATCTAAAGCGGTGCAATATCGCCTTTTTGCTGATTTTCGTAAAACTCAGCCACAAAATCTTGCAACCTGTCCTCGGCAAGCGCTTTTCGCAAGCCCTGCATCAAGCGTTCATAATAGCGCACGTTATGCCATGAAAGAAGCATCACCGCCAAAACTTCCTGACATTTTTGCAAATGATGAATATACGCTCTTGAATAATGCGTACAAAGCGGACAATCACAACCTTCTTCCAAAGGTCTCGGATCTTCTCTGTGCCGTGCATTTCTGATGTTAATCGTTCCATATTTTGTAAAAGCTTGTGAAGTACGTCCCGAACGCGTCGGCATCACACAATCAAACATATCCACCCCGCGCAAAACGGCCCCGACAATATCATCCGGACGACCGACACCCATCAAATAACGCGGCTTATCATCAGGCAACATATCGGGGGCATAATCCAATACTTCAAACATTTTTTCCTGCCCCTCACCGATAGCCAAACCGCCGATGGCATACCCGTCAAAGCCTATATTTTTCAAACAATCTGCCGATTCTTGTCGCAAATCCTTAAAAACATTTCCCTGCTGAATACCGAAAATCCCATACCCGTCTCTGTCAACAAAGGCTTCTCTGCTGCGCTTTGCCCAACGCATTGACAACCTCATCGACTCTTTACAACGTTCATAAGCACTCGGATAGGGCGTGCATTCGTCAAATGCCATTGTAATATTTGAATCTAACTTATGCTGAATTTTAATCGATTCTTCAGGACTTAAAAAAAACTTTTTACCGTCAACATGTGACTTAAATTCAACACCTTTCTCGCTGATTTTACGAAGCGACGACAGACTCATCACCTGAAATCCGCCCGAATCGGTTAAAATAGGTCTGTTCCAATTCATAAATTTATGTAATCCACCCATTTTCTCAACCAAATCCGCCCCCGGACGTAACATTAAATGATAGGTGTTTCCAAGCAAAATTTCAGCTCCGGTTGCCGCAACGGATTCAGGCATCATCGCCTTAACCGTACCGCATGTTCCCACAGGCATAAATGCCGGTGTATTAACAATACCGTGCTTTGTATAAAGCTTACCCAATCTTGATTTGCCCGATGTTTTTAAAATTTCAAATTTAAGCGCCATTTTTTTATCCTTTATTATTGCCCAATCAGCTGACTTTTTTCGGGAATCGGATTTCCGACACCCTTTCTTAAATATATACTTTGAATAAATCCCGTTTGCCCGTCATCTAACATAACGCGTATCCAAACTTTATCCGGGGTATATCCCGTCATACGTACCGTTTGCCCTTTTTTGACTTTGCTTAAAACATCAAATTGTTCTGCCGGCCCGTACATCACATTCTGAGCACTTGTCACATGATACAGTGTTTGCATGCTTGTCTTATCAACGGGCACATTAAAAATCTTATTTGCCACCATATCATCAGCCATGACCGCCCCGCTGTTAAATTGCACGGTTTGATAATAATCAATTTTTTCATCTTGCGTGCTTAAAAACGACCGCCCGAACACAAAAACCAAAACAATACCGACAAGCAAAACACCCCATTTTATCAATTTCAAATAAGGTTTTAATTGTATTTCGCGTAATTTTTTTGCCTCAAATTTCTGCGGTGCATAAGGCGTTTTCGGCAACAACTTCATAAAATTTTCAATCACCTCTTTTTGTTCAAAAGAGGCATATTCAAGTGCTTGCAAAGCCGACAAATAAGCTTCTTTAAGTTTATTTTCATCATAAAATGCCGCCGCATTATGCACCAAAACCTTCAAATTTTATGCACTGTTATCTCTCAAAGACGCAACATTATGCTTTAATATTTTGTAAAATTTCGGATTAAACAAGACATACAAAAAATTTTTAACCGTATTTTGCCTTAAAAACATTAAAGCATCATCATAAGTTCCGATTAAATTCTCCGTTATAATTTTGCCTTTTTCAATTTTTTGCATTGAAAAAACGCGTAAATAGGGTGTTTCTATACCTTTTGCCGATTTGTAAGTATTCAATCTGTCTATATTCGGAAAAGTTTTTTCATCATAAATTATTGAGAGCAAACAATAAAGTGTTTTCAGTTTCGGATTTTTTAAAACATCATATGCCTTTGTCAGTTTTTGGAATATTTCCAATGCCTGCGGCGAGGTATTGCGATCAGGGTGCCAAAATTTTGCTTTTTCATGATATTTTGCTTTCAAGGCTGCTTCATTTGTATATTCATCAGCCCCTAAAAGCTCAAAATATTTTAAGCAATCAAACAACATTATTCTGCCCCGCTGATTAAAGTTTTTGCAAAATTTGAAATATCGCGCAGACTTTCACTGACGGGATATCTTTCAAAAAGCGTCGTTTTATTGGCAATACAATCTCTTATCCGACCATCTTGCCTGATAACACCGAGCAATTTCGGCGCTGATCCGATAAAACGGTTATCGGCATCAATAAGCGTCTTAAAAATTTGCTCACCTTCGCTGTAAGAAAGCGCATGATTAACCACAATCCATATATCGGCATTGGGTGATATTTTAACAATACGTTCCAATTCTTTGTAGGCATCAACATTTCCATTTAAATTCGGCTCAATCATCAAAATAATATGATTAGCCAGCTTCAAAAAAACATTTTTCAGCATTTGATTACGGTCCGAGCAGTCCACCAAAACCGCATCATAATTTAAGCAAAACGCTTTCAAATCAAGCGCCAATATCTGACAACGACCGACAGGATATGTGCTTAACCCGTTTTTCAAAGGTTCCGCATAAATCACATCAAAATGACCTTTGGTATATGTTTTCACGGCATTATTTAAGGTTATTTTATTTTGAAGCATTTTTGCATATAAATCAGACTTTTCCAAATTAAGCTGAAAAGCAATATTTTCAGCACTTAAATCTGCATCAAAAAGCAAAACTTTTTGTTTTATCATACCCAAACTTTGAGCTAACGCCGAACAAAACCAAGTTTTGCCCACACCTTTAGTGCCGGAACAAATCACAAATAAATTGTTGTTTTTATGTTTCGAAATCATATTTAAAATAAATCAAATATTGATAAAATTTTCAATCGGTTAAATCCTTTTTAACACAATTTGTTTATAAAATAAGAAAGTAGCGCCATTTGAAACGGAAAAAACTATGAAATTTTTTATCAAAATATGTACGTTTGTATCGTTGCTGTTTGCCCTTTCGGCTTACGGTGCTTCCGTTATCATCCATAAAGAATATACACCGGACAAACCCCTTGTTTGCACAACATATTCCGATTATTTTCCGTTTGGCTATTATGAAACGGATTTTCGCCAACATCAAATTTTTAAATCCGTATTTGAAGATATATTACAAGATTTAAACAAACCCCCGAAGCGCTTTTGTTCATATCGTCATATTGACTCGCTTCAAGAAGCCACTATTGAGATAAAATCGGGCAAAGTCCAACTGTTTATGGGGGCCTTTTATTTACCTGATGATTTTGATTTTATTTATCCGGCACTTCTCAACAATCCCGTCCATTTAATGATGTTACCCGATAAAATTGATGGCATACATCACATTGATGATTTGAAACCGTTAAAAGGAATATACATACAAACCGAGCCTTTTGCACCCCATATTCTTAATATTTTCAAACAATTATCCTTAACGCCGGTTGCTCATATTGATGATGCTTATCGTCGCCTTCTTATCGGCGAAGCCGATTATATGCTCGGCAGTTATTTTTATCAATATCCTCAGGTTCTTGAAAGAGGTTTGAAAGGGTATATTGCTTTTTCTGCACGTCCGCTTTGGAATATGCCGATGTTTTTTGCCCTTTCAAAAAGCACCAAAAATGCCAAAGAAATTCATGAATATTTTCGCAGAATAATCAATAAAAGTTTTCAAGAAAAAATAATGCAAAGAATAAAAGAGCTTATTGAACAAAAAGAACAACAAACAATCGGCATTGTTCCGCCGACATATGCCAATTTGAATGCACAACAAACTTTAACACCTGCAGATGAGACATCGCAAAAGAATGATGCAACACCGAAGGAGGAACAATAACAATGGTTTTGCTTGTTCATCACAGTATATCACCTCAATCACGCAAAGCCAGAATTATCATGGCTGAAAAAAAGGTTTTGTTTGTCTTAAAAGAAGAAGAACCTTGGAATTTATCAAAAGATATACAAAAGCTTAATCCTGCCGGCGACTTACCGGTCTTCATCTTTGACGGACACATCATGTCCGGCAATTATGCCGTTACGGAATATTTGGAAGAAACCTATCAAAAGCCGAAACTTCTCGTCGGAAATGCTTTAATGCGTGCCGAAATAAGAAGATTATCGGATTGGTTCGATTCTAAATTTTACAAAGAAGTTTATCAATATATTGTCGGTGAAAAAGTATTTAAGCGCTTTAAAAGCGGTGAATCTCCTGATTCAAAAGCCTTAAAAGTCGGTATGCATAATTTAAAATATCACATGGAATATATTGAATGGCTGACCGAACGCAACAACTATTTAGCCGGCTCAGAGTTTTCTTTGGCTGATGCCACCGCAGCGGCACATTTATCTATTCTTGATTATCTCGGCGATGTTGATTGGGAAAACTATAAAAATGCAAAACTTTGGTACTCCAAAATCAAATCACGCCCGAGTTTTCAAGATATATTAAAAGATACCGTCAGAGGTATTTTACCTTCGAAAAATTATCAGAATTTGGATTTTTGAGCATGAAAAAAATATTGTTTATTTTATCAACCCTTTTTCTTCTTTCTTCCTGCACTTTCTTTTCCAAAGGCAAAGGACAGGTTATTTTCCACTGGGAAAAAGCCAATACCGGTATTGAAAAATTTGCGCGCGATCATTCGGAATGTATGCGCGAAGCAGAAGATTTTAAGATAATTCCCAATATCAAGAATTGGTTTTATACCGAAGAAAGGCGTATTGATGTACGTGCGGATTGGCATTCCGAAAAAGGTATCTGGGCAAGCTATGTACCGTATTGGGGTGCCCAACCGATACTTGTCAATTCCATCCGTGACGACAAAGATTCCAGCCCCAGAAAATACCGTAAATGCATGGAAAAACGCGGTTATTCTCACCGTACGCATGATATCCCGACGGTTACGAATATCTTCGTTTATAAACCGCAAGATATCAATCAGGATACACCGTTTGAAAAATACTATCGCGGCTAAAAAATACTTGCAATTTAACTTGATTTTGCTATAAACAAAGCAAATCACATTGTCGGCGTAGCTCATCAGGATAGAGCAACAGTTTCCTAAACTGTGTGTAGTGGGTTCGAGTCCCGCCGCTGACGCCAATAAAAGACCTCACTTCATGTGGGGTTTTTTATTGGTGTTTTGTGGTGGGGCTCGAAGACACGGTAAGTGGGTTTGACTACAAGCGAAAGCGAGACAACGTATCGCGGTCGGTTTACCGATGAGCGCTGTGAACGAAGCGTAAGCGAAGTAATCCCGCCGGAAGAGCCCAACAAAAAGCCTCGCCTTATGCGAGGTTTTTTGTTGACATAAACAATTTTGGGGCTCGAACCCGTGAGGGCATTTTACACAAAACAACCTCAAAATGTTGTTTTGTGTATAAATGGTGCCGATTTGTTCATTTACAAACAAGCGTACAAGCGAAGTTTGGAAATGTTACAAATCAAACCGACGAAGTCCCGCCGGAAGAGCCAATAAAAGACCTCACTTCATGTGGGGTTTTTTGTTTAAAATAAAGTCAGCTTCCCAGTTCTCGCCTCGCTCCTTTGAAGCAATTTTTAAGCGCCTTCCGGCGCTCTTAAAAATTGGCGTATCCGGCGAGGCTCTCTGCTCAACTTTGTAACGCGGCTTTTCCTGCGCTATCGCTTGTCAATCCGCTAACAAACTCACGCCTGACATCAAAAATATCTCCCCCGGAGATATTTTTGAAAGTCAGCTTCTCAGTTCTCGCCTCGCTCTTTTTTTATTTTATGATTTTGGCGTGTCCGGCGAGGCTCGAACTCGCAACCTTTGGCGTCGGAGGCCAACACTCTATCCAATTGAGCTACGGATACATTTTTATCTTTGTACCTTCTATATCAATTTTACCCGTTTGACCAGCACTTTTTTACTTTTTTTAAATCTTTTTACTTGACATACCCTTAAAATATATGTATTTAATGGCAACAATATTCGTTTGATTTTAATAAAGGATTTTTTAAAATGGCTAAAA
>JAGCOI010000197.1 GCA_017645485.1 Alphaproteobacteria bacterium
CATGGTGCCTCGGGGGATTACCGCGTCGGATGCTTTGCATCCTCCTCGTAATGACGATAAACGGATGAGATCCTCTTAAGCAAGTCCGAGGATGACGTTTTTAATGTGGCTCTAGGATGATGGTTATCATCAGATGTTCGAAAGGATGAAGGTTTTGACGTCTTCCATGTTATCAAAAATCTGAGAAACACCAAGGTCTTTGATTTGATTGATATAAGCGTCGTTTTTAATTAAGACATGTTCGGTGAAAGCAACGGGCATACATCCCGCTTTAAGCGCCGCTTGAAGGCCGGCAATCGAATCTTCAATAACAATCGTATCTTTCGGACTTTCTCCCATTTGTTCGGCAGCAAATAAAAATAAATCGGGCTCGGGTTTGCCGCGTGTGACCATATCTGAAGTAAAAACGTGATTTGAAGGAAAATAATTTTGAATACCGACAACTTGAATTTTAACAGCGGTTTTATGCTCGGTTCCACCGGTTGCAATACATTGTTTGAGATGGTGTAATTGGACCGATTGAAAAATATCTTCAATACCTTCGGTTAGCTCAAAACCCTCGGAAAGCATAATATCATAATTCATCTTATTGATTTTTGCTAAAAAGGCGTCATCTATGATGATGCTGAGGTTTTGTAAAACTTCGCGTTTTGTTTTATCGCTGATGCCGATCAATGTTTGATGAACCTTTTGGTCATCCCAGTTGAGATGAAATGTTTCATTAAGGGCTGACAGCCAGTTTTTAAGCCAAAGCTTTTCGGTGTTTGCAATAACACCGTCAAAATCCCAAATTAAAAGTTTTGCTTTCACGTTTTTTATATCTTTTCTAAAATGTTTTGAATGGAAACGTCAATCAATTGCGCTCGTTTTTCATCCGTGAGATTTTGTTTTATGTATGTTTTAACAATACGGACGGTTTCAGATGCAACGGCTGTTTGTATGTCGGCGCGCGCATGAGAGATTTGCGTATCGATTGTGTTTTGAGCTTCGCTTTGTTTTTTTGCCAAATCTTGATCAAGTGCATCTTTTTTGTTTTGTACATAAGTATTTAACTCTTTTTCGGCATCGGTGGTCAGGGCGGCAATTTCTTTGGGCGCATTTAAAAGTTGACGTTCATATTTGGCAAGTAATTCTTGTGCCTGCATATGAAGATTTTCGGCTTGAGAAAGAGTTGCGATGATATTATCGCGGCGCTTGCTTAAAAGTTTTTTTAATGCCGAGACAGTCGGTTTGGCAAGAACGATAACAGCCAAAATAAATGCCATGCCTACCCAAAATTCGGCGGATAAATAACAAGGTTCATGCACCGGTTCTTGTTGTACGGTGCTTTCTTGCGTTTGTTTTTCGATAATTTGAGAAACAGAATTGACGGCATCAATAACAGCGTTTTGCGTGGCGCTGATAATATCCGTTGTGCTTGTTTGTTCGGGTTCTGCCATGGCCATTTATTCTATGCCTTATCGTTGTTATTAAAACCGAGTTTTTGCAAAATCAGGTCGGCTGTTTGTTGCGATATTTGATGAACCATTTTTAATGTTTCTTCACGCTCTTTTTTTATCAGCGTTTCGTTTTCGGCAATCTGCCGGCTCAAAGATTGAGCAATTTCGGCTTTTTTAAGTTCAATCGAGGCTTCCAGTTCTTGTTTTTGATTTAAAATCCGTTCATCTGTTTGTTTTTTTGCCTGCTTAATAAAAGATTCGTAACGTTCAAGCGACAGTTGTGCCTGTTTGCTTGTGCGTTCGGCCTTTTGAATGTCTTCGGTAATTTTTTTTTGGCGCTCATCAATAATTTCGGCAATGCACGGTATGATAAAACGTGACATAACCGCCCACAAAAACAAAAAAGTTATCGTCAGCCAAAAAATCTGCGAAACAAAAGATGACGGATTGAGTTGAGGCATCTTATTTGCCGGTTAAAATAACAAGTGCAACAACAAGAGCATACAAAGCAATGGCTTCAATAGCCGCAAAACCTGCCCATCCGTATATATCTACTTCTTTTTTGACTTGCGGGTTGCGACCGACCGTGTCAATCATCGTGGTCCATAATTTTGTAACGCCCCATGCGGCAACAACCATGGAAACTGCGCAGATTGCCGCGGAAATATAAGCTAGAGGATTCATTTTAATTTTTCCTTTCAGTTTGTTAATGTTAATGTGAACGCAATGCGTCGCCCAAATATATGCAACTTAGAACAGTATATATAAATGCCTGTAAAAGTGCAATAAAGATTTCAAAAATAATAATAAGCGCTTGGAAAAATAACGGCACAATGCCGACAATGCCCAGCGCAACAACAAATCCGCCCAAAATTTTAAGCATAATGTGGCCGACAGTCATGTTTGCAACCAAACGTACGGTTAAACTGAACGGTTTGGATAAAAGAGAAATCGCTTCTATCGGAACAACGAGCGGGGCAAGTGCGTAAGGAATGCCCTTTGGCATAAAAGTACGCAGATAACCCCATTTGCGATTGTATATTCCGACGATAACGTTGAAAAACAGCGCAAGCAAAGATAAAGCACCGACGGCGGCAATATGAGATGTAAACGTGAAACTGTACGGAAAAAGACCGATTAAATTGCCGAATGCTATATATAAAAATATGCAGAAGATAAATGAAAAATATTTGAGGCCGTTTTTGCCGACGTTGGCTTTCATCAGATTATAGATGAATTCGTATAACGATTCAGGAACGGATTGCTCTAAATTAGTCACAAAAGAACGTTTTCTTAATCAA
>JAGCOI010000016.1 GCA_017645485.1 Alphaproteobacteria bacterium
CAACATAATCCAAAAATTTTAAAAAATATTAAAAGTCCGATAGTTGATGAAAAATCGATGCTTTTGATGAACGAGACAATCGGACTTTGCGAGTAGCAGTAATCGCAACAAAAAAAAGCACCTCGCAAGGTGCCTTTTTTGTTATTGGTGCGCTTTGCTTCGCGAATATCGGACTAATAAAATAAACACCATTTTTATATCAATCCGTTTCAATATATATAAACTTTTCATTCTCATAGATAACATGCATAATCTGTGCGTTAGGAATTTTATCTATATATATGCCTAAGGATATCATAAAGCAACGGATAACCGCTGAATGCGTGGATATTCCTATATGATGGTACGGCATAGATTTTAATTCTTTTAAAAAATTTTGCAACCGATTTAAAATTTCCGCTTTACTTTCACCATCAGAAAAAGCGAAATCCATATCATTAAAATCACGCCATTTAGCGTATGATTCAGGGTA
The DNA here is from genome assembly GCA_017645485.1 of Alphaproteobacteria bacterium. Taxonomy (GTDB): domain Bacteria; phylum Pseudomonadota; class Alphaproteobacteria; order RF32; family CAG-239; genus UBA1254. The sequence goes on from JAGCOI010000016.1 coordinate 473, forward strand.
ACGTTGTTTAATATCACTTTTTAACATACCCTCTACAACACCAAAATTTCCCTCAATCAATCTCGGCTCAATCTTTACTTCCGCTTTTGTGCTTTCTGCTACTGTATATGCCGTTTGTATGGCTCGCCGTAAAGGACTGGTATAAATGATTTCAAGTGGAATTTGTAAAAATGTGTGACCTAATTTATCGGCTTGTTTCACACCTTTTGTATTAAGCGGCGGATTATTACTCTGTCCCTGAAAACGCCCTTCTTTATTCAGATTTGTTTCACCATGCCTAAAGAAATAAAGATTTTGCATATTATTTTCCCAAACCGTCATTACTGTTGTATCGAGAACCACCTTTATCAGACAAACAACGATCCATAATCATTTTTGCTAACATTATTTCATTTTTGCTAGCACACCGATTTCTCATCCTTTTTATCAACTGTTCCCAATCTGATTTTATGTGCTGTTTCCACCTTATATCATCATAAAAAACATCTCGTCCTAGCTGCATTGCTTCATTAAAAATAACAGAACGTGTCTTTTTTATTGTTTCAAAATTGTTAATATCCGCACCAACAACAAATTTTGCTTTTTGCGTAAGTAAGTCGCTTCCATAACCTGTTGCACAAGCAATATCTGCAACAATATCTTTTTTTGAGATATTATTCAGTGCATAAAGATACCGTCCGCAATGTTCAAGTTTCATAAAGAAATTTTGCGGTTTTTCATCAAAAGGATTGCAGAATTCACTATTTATATAATCTTCTATCACATTCGCAACATAATCCAAAAATTTTAAAAAATACTAAAAGTTCGATAGTTGATGAAAAAATGGTATTTTTTGGATTTATAAAATCGGACTTTTGGAGATTCAGCCCTAACAATACAAAAACCGCTCCTCTCGGAACGGTTTTCAAAAATGGTGCCGCTAGACGAAGGTGCGCTTTGCTTCGCGTTGCGCATCTTTCGCTTCTGCTCAAGACCTCGGACACTTTTCAAGTGCCTCGTCCAACTTCGCAAAACTTTCGTTTTGCTTGTTAGTCGGACTTACTCCCCCGTAAGTCCGATAACTTATTATTAATACCAATAACAAAAAAAGCACCCCGCAAGGTGCCTTTTTTGTTATTGGTGCCGCTAGTAAGAATCGGACTTACGACCCCGTCATTACCAATGACGTGCTCTACCCCTGAGCTATAGCGGCATATATAAATACCAAAACATAATCCTTATGACGGGGTCTACTCCCCCGCCTTGCCGTCTGCGGTTCGCTTCGGTCGTTATCGCTTCCCTTGCTTACCGGACGCCTTCGGGCGTTTCAGACGAAAACAACATTCAAAGGTTGTTTTCGCTTAGCCGCTACCAATGACGTGCTCTAAACCTAAAGCTATAGCGGCATATTTGATTTTTCTCAAACACTCACACCTTACACAACAATTTTTAAAAATCAAGTTATTTTTTTAATATACGTCGTTTTATTTCACGTATTTTACAAAAAAAACATTGACAACCGATTCAAAATATGAAAAAAGGACTTTTGAAATATCCGATGCGCTCTTAGCTCAGCTGGATAGAGCAACAGCCTTCTAAGCTGTGGGTCGGGCGTTCGAATCGCCCAGAGCGCGCCAATAAAAGAAGGAACACCCTTGTGGTGTTTCTTTTTTTATTGATGTGTTTTGGTGTGGTTCGAACGCAGTTCGGAATCGAAGTATTTATCGGATAACATTCGATAAATGCTGAGATTATGGCGAGTTTATCGAGCCATGCATCGCTTAAGAGCGCGCCAATGAAAAAGCCACCTTAACGGTGGTTTTTTTGTTGGCCGAACGCCGTGCGAGTAGAACGCCTTCGGAACCGAAATCTTTGCCGGAGAAATCGGCAAAGGTTGAGGTCATGAGAAAACTGAAAGTTTTCGAATAATCGCTTAAGAGCTATCATGTCATTGCGAGGAGCAATAGCGACGCGGCAATCCCCCGAGTATCAAACTGTCATTGCTAGACCGACTTTGTCGCCGTGGCAATCTCCTCAAAAACACCTCCATCTGATTTTTCTAAAAATATTAAAATATTTTTTGTTATTAACTTTTTCTTTGAATTTTTTTTGTAACATTTCTGTCATATAAGGTTTGGAACTCAATTAACGTAGGAAAAAAATGAAAAAAATTTTTTGTTCTGTATTTTTAATGCTTGCTTTGTTAAGCACAAATGCAAAAGCCGACACATCAACAATTATGATAGACGCCAAAAGCGGTGATGTTTTATATGCTCAAAATGCCGACAAACAAAGATATCCCGCTTCGTTAACAAAATTAATGACTTTATACATCACTTTCAACGCTCTTGAAAACGGCAACCTGAAAATGACGGATAAGCTTAAAACTTCTTATGTTGCCGCCGGCCGTTCGCCGTCAAGACTCGGCCTGAATCCGGGCGACGTTGTTGATGTCAAAACCTGCATTTTAGCATCTATTATCAAATCGGCAAACGATTGCGCCACCGTTTTGGGCGAAGCCCTTTCCAACGGAAACGAGCGTGAATTTGCGTTAATGATGACCAAAACGGCGCAAAAACTCGGCATGAAAAACACCGTGTTTAAAAACGCATCGGGCCTCAATCATTCCGAACAAAAAACCACGGCACGCGATATGGCTGTTTTAGCCTTGGCGCTTTATCATCACTTTCCGCAATATTATCATTTGTTTTCCTTATCCGAATTCGAATATCAGGGGCAAACTTTTCAAGGGCACAACAACTTGCTTAAAATTTTCGAAGGTGCCGACGGTATGAAAACCGGCTACACGGCCAATGCCGGCTTCAACATTGTCACTTCCGCCAAACGCGGCGATCATCGTTTAATTGTTGTCACGATGGGCCATAAAAAATTCGAAGACCGTGACAAAAAAGTTGCCCTGATGATGGATAAAGCTTTCACCCGTCTTTCAAAATTTCAAAAAATCAATGTACAATTACTCAAAGCCGAAATAGAAACACCTCAGGGCGGTCAAAAGAAAACGCAATATGCATACACCGATATTTTGCCCAAAACAGATTTAAAACCGCAACAAAATTTTGCCATTCGCATCGGTGCTTTTTCCTCATACGATAAAGCCATCAGCCATGCCAAAAACGTACAAAGCATGTTTTCTTCAAAATTATCGGCTCAAAACATTCAAATTGATAAATTGGAACGCCCCGGCAAAGCAATTTATCGTGCTCAAATCACAGGTCTTAAAAAAGATGATGCAAACAAACTTTGCGTTGCCTTAAAAAATAAAAAACATGAATGTATTGCCGCTTTAACGGAAGCCAAAACACAATTTGCCGAGAGGTAAAATGGCACAAATCGTCCTTGTTTTACAACCCGAACCTTCTTCACAGCAAACGATTCTCAGCGCACATTTGGCCGCTTTTTTAGCAACCGCGCACCAAACGGCGCTTATTGATATCGAGCCTCAAAAACATTTGCTCGAAATGTTTGTGGCGCATCGCCATTGTTTTAATTTAAAACACAAACAAAATTTAGCCGTTCCGGCATACTTTACTTATAAAAAAAATATCCTTGATGAAATCCCCGCCTCGTTTGACTTTATTGTTTCAACCGCAACCGATATACAGCTTTTACCTACGGCCGATATTGTTTTAACGTTTGCCTTTAATCAGTCCGATGTCAATGCCTTAACGCAAAAAGATTCGCCTTTCGCACAAATGCTTTGGCAGGCAAAAAAAGAACGCGCCAAAACCGGCAAAAATGCTTTCAGGCACATCATTATCCCCACCGTTTTATTAACTGACGCAGATATAAACAGCCTCAAAGGCTCTGCTTCTCTAATGGGCTATAAAACGGCACCGTATTTTAAGATAAGTCCTGCTTATGCGGATTCTTTTGCACAAGGTTTAACCGTTTGCGACAAAGACACTTCATGCCTTTTAAAATCATTTACCGCGGCCGATTTTTTTGCGCGGCGTAATTTTCAACAAATTCTTGAATTTATTTGGTCTGATAAATAATTTTTTGCTGGATATTTTTCTTAATTTGATACACAATAAGCCATCATCAGCAAATTTATAAGGAGTAAATTATGATTAACGTCGTTTCAACAACCCCCTATCAAGACCAAAAAATGGGCACGGCCGGCATCAGAAAAAAAGTGCAAACGGTCATGCAACCGAACTATATTGAAAACTTTATACAAAGCTTGTTTGATTCCATCGGCGGTGTTGAAGGTCAAACATTTGTTTTGGAGAGTCAAATACCTTAAACATATAGTTTTTGCTCTTAAAATGGCGTTCTTGATAACCAGGATATCCAAGGAATCCTTTAACAAAGTCAATATAATCTAGGCCGCCCGTGCATCTAAATTGGCTAGATAAAGACAATTCTTTACCTTCATAGACAGGTGAATGATACTTTTTGGCAATC
>JAGCOI010000017.1 GCA_017645485.1 Alphaproteobacteria bacterium
ATTGGGTTTTATTAAGTTGATAGATCGTGCCAAACGCTTTGCCAAAATCGGCGGTGAAATGATTTCTTTAACAGCGGTTGAAAATAATGCCCAAGCGATTTGTAAGGATGAAGATTTTAAATGTGTCGCTGTTGCGGCTCCGCATCCTAAAAAAGGCGAACAAATCGTTTTGGTTTCAAACAAACAGAATTTAACGCGCAAAGATTTTGTGGATTATGCCGGTAAAAATGGTCTTTCGGAGCTTTATGTGCCGTCAATATTACTTGTTAAAGAAGATTTTCCGGTATTTGCAACGGGTAAAGCCGATAAAGTCAGTTTGAAAAAATGGGCAATCGAGCAAATTAAGGAATAATTACCGTTATATAAACAATATAACGTATTTGATAAAAAATCAAATTTCTCAAGTTTGGGATGTTTGTGTAGGCGTTTGTTCAATGAGAATCGTATTTTTATAGCGGAAAAACGCATGCTCTGTATTTACAAAAATAAAATTTTAAGGCATCATAGGCAAAGACAAGTTAAATCGGGTTGAGAACAACATGACGATTAAGCCTTTGAATGATTTAGCTTTAATGAGCGGTACATCATTTGAGAGTATTAAATATGCCTGTATATTGACCGACGGGGTGGATATATACAAAACATTCCTGACGGGTTCAATGCCGATTTCGGAGTTTTTGCGTACCAAAATTTTTCTCGTAACCGGTAAAAACAGCACAAATGCCGATGATAAAGTTTTGATAGATGCCGTCGACAATGATGTGACCGATTTTATGATTGATATGATAAGAGAAATTACGGCATCAATACCCGTTAAAGTGGATTTACTCGGTATTGAAGGACCGACAATTACGCATGATGCTTCAAAAAAATATACTTACCAACTCGGTAAAGGAATGAAATTTTTTCAGGAATTTAATATTCCGGTTGTTTCGCATTTTCATAATGCCGATTTGGTGAACGGCGGTCAGGGTGCGCCGATTGGGGCAACTTATTATCAGGCACTTGCAACGGATATGAAAAAGCCGATTGTGTTTATTAACATCGGTGGAATAACGAGTTTGACTTATGTCGGAAACTACGGGGATATGCTTTCGTTTGATTGCGGCCCGGGAAATGCCCTTTTAAATGATTTTATGAAAAAACATGCCAATATTGCGATGGATTACAACGGAAAGTGTGCCGCTTGCGGGACGGTAAATGAAAAAATCGTGGCCGGTTTGATGGAACATGCGTTTTTTAAAAAACAGCCGCCCAAAGCATTGGATCGTAATACTTTTACGGATAAGGCAGAACATTTTGAAGGCTTGTCTTTGCAAGACGGTGCTGCGACAATAGTGGCTTTTATTGCCGAAAGTATTGTGCAAAGCATTTTAAATTTATGCCCTGAAAAGCCGGAAAATATTGTTATATGCGGCGGTGGCGCTTTAAATCCGACTTTGGTACGTGCCGTTAAACAAAAATTGAAGTCTGAAAATATGACAGAAGTAGCTTCAGCTGATGAAATTAAACCCGATGATGCGTCTTGTATTGCTTTTTTGGCGGCAAGACGCATATATAATCTGCCGATTACGTTCCCTTCAACGACGGGTGTTTCGGCACCTTTAATCGGCGGTAAAATTTATGATAAGGAAAACTGAATATGCAAGATATTGCCATTGAAACAAGACATTTAAATAAAATTTACGGAACGATACATGCCGTCAAGGATTTTACTTTTAAGGCAACAAAAGGCGAAATTATTGCGTTGCTCGGACCGAACGGTGCAGGCAAATCAACGCTGATGAATATGATTACCGGATTTTTAAGTCCGACATCGGGTCAAATTTTGATTTACGGCCAAAATATTGAACAAAATTCCGAGCAAACGAAAGTTCAAATAGGGTTTTTGCCGGAAGGTGCGCCGATATATCCGGATATGACGGTTAAAATGTTTTTAAATTATATGGCAGATTTACGCGGTGCATCAAAAGACAGTATAAAAAAAGCAATTGACATGGCAAATATCGGTGAGGTTTTAACCCAAAAAGTTGAAACGCTTTCAAAAGGCTATGTGCGTCGCCTGGGGTTTGCACAGAGCATTTTAAATAACCCCCCGATTTTATTGCTTGATGAGCCGACCGACGGTTTGGATCCGAATCAAAAAGAGCACATGCGAAATTTGATTTTTTCAATGCGTGAAGATAAAACCATTTTAATTTCGACACATCTGTTAGATGAAGCGGAAGCGATTTGTTCGCGCATTATCATTATTAATCGCGGTCAGATTATGGCAGATGGCAGTTGTGATGAAATTTTTAAGATAACAAAAACGAAATCTTTGGATGCCGCATTTAAAAAACTGACGTGTGAATAAAGGAAACAAAAATGAGAAA
>JAGCOI010000198.1 GCA_017645485.1 Alphaproteobacteria bacterium
CGACCTTCTGCGTGACAGGCAGACGCTCTAACCAGCTGAGCTACACCCCCACAAGATGAAACCCTTATACATAACAAAAAAAATAAATGCAAGAGTTTTTTTTGAAATTTATAAAATTTTCATAAATTGTGGATAGATAGGAAACAAAACAGATAAGAATCTTGCATAACTTGATTATCTACTTGAAAAAAAATTGCATTTAAGGCATGCTAAACGGGAATTGATTAAAGGTTGATATAATGGATTTTAAACGCGTTAAGAAAAAAGCAAAACGCATCAGACAGGAAAGAACGTTGTTGTTTGTGTATGCCGTTGCGGTAACAACAGCATTGCTTATTTATATACATAACAACAATACCGTGAAAGCTTCCATACCGCATGATGATGAAATGATTGACGTTATGTCTGAGGAAACGGCCTTGGAGGCAGAAAATTTTTCTTTAGACGATAGACTGCAAATTATGGAAGACAGTCTGAAACCGATTGAATTAACCGAAGATGCACAAGAAACAACATCAGGCGAAGATTTTATTTTAGCCAAAGCAATCGGTGTGAATGAAGAAGCTGTCGTTGTTGAAAAAGGGGACAGCTTTATCAGCATTTTAACCAAAATGGGGCTTGAATACGGTGAAGCAACCAATATTTATAACGCCTATAAAAAAGTATATGATGCACGATTGATTAAAGTCGGGCAGGTTTTGAATATTTCATCGGTTTTTGACAGCAAATATCAAGATACGACATCCGTTACAAAAATTATGACGGAGCCTGTGAGCGGCACACGTTATATTGTTGAAAAACAGGCCGACGGTCAATATGAGGCACGTGTTGAGCAAGATGATTTAAAAACGTCATATAAAACAATTTCGGGCACCATTCAGGGAACGGTTGCCGGTTCTATGAAAAATGCCGGTGTATCTCAAAATATTATCGGGCGCTTTATCAACATTTTTTCGTTTAGTGTGGATTTCAGGCGCGATGTTAAGGCAGGCGACAAATTTGAAGTGCGCTATGAGTTCAAAACATCAGCGAACGGAAAAGTTGTTCAGACCGGTGATGTGGATTATGCCGCTTTAATGCTCGGTAAAACAAAAACAGCACTTTATCGCTTTAAGGACAATACCGGTACAATTGATTATTATAACGAACAGGGTATGGCCTTGAAAAAGTCGCTTGATCGCAAGCCGTTGGAATTTAAAAAAGCACGTGTATCATCAACATTCGGGCGGCGTTTTCACCCGATTTTGAAACAATATCGTATGCACAGCGGTGTGGATTATGCCGCACCGATGGGTACCAAAGTGTATGCTTCGGCAGACGGAACGGTGACGGCGGCAAAATGGGTGAACGGTTATGGAAACTATATTACGATTCGTCATAATTCGGAATATTCCACAGGTTACGGACATCTTAAAAGCTATGCCCAAGGTATCAGGCCTGGGGTGCGTGTCCATCAAGGTCAGGTGATTGCTTATGTCGGCTCAACGGGGCGTTCAACAGGTCCGCATTTGCACTTTGAAGTGATTAAAAACGGGCAGAAAGTTGATCCGTTGAAAATTAAGGCTGCGACCGGTGAAAATTTAAGCGGTGCAAACTTAAAAGAATTTAAGAAAACGGTTGAAAAAATTAAAGCCGATTTACAAAAAGAAACGCAAGTGGCGCAAAAACAATAACGGTAATTTTAATCGGACAATTTTGGTTATTTGATTGACTCTGATGTGTGCTAATCATAAAATCAGAGGCAGGAGAACAATTTTATATAAGGAGATTTATGATGGAACTTAAAGGTTCAAAAACAGAGCAGAATTTGAAAGATGCGTTTGCAGGCGAATCGCAGGCACGCAACAAATATACATATTATGCCTCTAAAGCCAAAAAAGAAGGCTATAATATTATTGCCGCCAAGTTTGAAGAAACGGCCAATAACGAAAAAGAGCATGCTAAAATTTGGTTCAAATTGCTGCATAACGGCGAAGTACCCTCAACAATTGAAAACTTAAAAGATGCCGCATCGGGTGAAAATTATGAATGGACCGAGATGTATGAGCGTATGGCGCGCGAGGCAAAAGAAGAAGGTTTTGATAAAATTGCAAAGCTTTTTGAAATGGTCGGTAAAATTGAAAAAGGGCATGAAGAACGCTATCAGGCTTTGCTCGATTCGCTTTGTGAGGGCAAAATTTTTGAGCGCCCGACAAAAGTTGTTTGGGAATGTGCAAATTGCGGTTGCCGCATTGAAAGCCCGAAAGCACCGGAAAAATGCCCCGTATGTGACCATCCGCAGGCATATTTCTTTGAATTGCAGGAAAAATTTTAAGAATAAACGATTCTTGATAAAAGCTCCTCAACTGAGGAGCTTTTGCTTAAGCAAAAATAAGGCAGAGATTGCCGCGTCGAACATGTGTTCTCCTCGCAATGACAATAAAAGACTAAAGGAAATTCAATGATAAAAACAAATGTGATGCGTATTTTGGAAAAGGGCGGGGTTGATTATAAAGCCTATGTTTATGAGCCCGTCAGCGGGGTGGATGCTTTATCCATTGCAAAATATTTAAATAAGGCTCCCGAGGTTGTTTTTAAAACACTCGTGACGGTTGCTCCGACGCATGAACATTTTGTTTTTGTGGTGCCGGCCACCGGTGAATTGGACCTTAAAAAAGCCGCCAAGGCTGCCGGTGTGAAGAGTGTTGAGATGATAGCCTTAAAAGAGCTTTTGCCTTTAACGGGCTATGTGCACGGCGGGTGTTCGCCGGTGGGGATGAAAAAGGCCTTCAAAACATATTTTGACGAGTCGGCTTTAACCTTTGAAACGATTTGCCTCAGCGGTGGTAAAATCGGGGCAACGGTAGAATTAAATGCTCAAAAACTTTCTGATTTTATTGATGCCGGTTTTGCCGATTTAACTTCTGGTCAGTAAAATCAAAAAAAGCCGGTTTGAAAGCCGGCCTTTTGTGTTTTTTTATTTTATATTTTTGCCTATTTTCGATACCCCGCCCATATAAGTTCTGAGCTTTGGCGGAATATTAACCGAGCCGTCCGCATTTTGATGATTTTCAATAAACGGCACCAAAGCACGCGGTGTGGCAATGCCCGTATTATTTAGGGTATGAACATATTTGACCTTGCCGTCGGCATTGGCGCGATAACGCAGATTGGTGCGCCTTGCCTGCCAATCGGTGATGTTTGAGCAGGAGTGCGTTTCACGATAGCAGTTTTGAGAAGGCACCCAAGCTTCCAAATCATACTGGCGGTATTTCGGTGCGCCCATGTCGCCCGTACAGACTTCCAAAACGCGATAGGGAAGCTCAAAATCCTGTAAAATTTCTTCTGAGATTTTTAAGAGTGTTTGATGCCACTTTTCGCTTTCTTCAATATTGCCGGCACAAATGACAAATTGTTCGGTTTTCATAAACTGGTGAACACGTACCAAACCCCTTGTGTCTTTACCGGCGGCACCCGCTTCGCGTCTGAAACAGGGCGAAAATCCGGCGTATAACACGGGCAATTCATTTTCGCTTAAAATTTCATCGGCACGCAAAGAGTTCAAAATCAGTTCGGCTGTGCCCGACAAATAAAGGTCATCTTGTTGTAGATAATATACTTCATCGCGCGAAAACGGCAGGTAGCCTTGCCCATATAAAGGTTTTTCTTTTGAAATGGATGGCACGGTAATAACCTGAAAACCATGCGAACGCAGTTTATCAATGACAAACATGTGCATGGCAAGTTCGAGTTTTGCCAAGTCATTTTTAATGGCATAGGTGCGCGAGCCCGAAACTTTGGCAATGCGTTCCATTTCTGCCCAATCGTTTATTTCCATAAGCTCAATATGGTCTTTGGGTTCAAAATCAAACGTTGGTTTTTCGCCGACATACCGACGCACCACATTGCCGCTGTCATCCGGCCCGACAGGCGATTCGGGGGAGGGCATATTCGGCACTTTAAGCATCATTAAATCAAAGGTTTTGGTCAGCTCGTTCAATTCTTGCTCTTGAACCTTAAATTCTTCGCCCAATGCCTTACTTTTTGCAATAATGTTCGGACGTTCTTCGTTTGAGGCTGATTTGATTTGTGCGCTTAATCTGTTTTTTTCTTCGGCTAAAGCTTGAGATGAAGTTTTGAGAGCCGTTATTTTTTTGTGCAAACCGATTAATTCATCCAAATCCAAATCTTCTTTGGTGTAGCCTTTTTTATTTAAGCCGTCTTGAACGATTTGTTTGTTTTCTATAATAAATTTAATGTCAGGCATTGTTTTAGTATCCTATTTTGATAAAAACATATTGATTTAAACTGCAAAGTAGATTATCAATTCATATAACGTTTTACAACAAGAAAATAAAAGAAAAGAGATAAAATATGCACAATAAAACAGTTTTAACCGGTGTGAAGCCGACGGGAACGCCTCATATCGGCAATTTGGTGGGTGCCATTAAACCGGCAATTGATTTGGGAAATGAGGTTGTTAAAGCAGGCGGCAGACATTTTATGTTTGTGGCAGATTATCATGCCATTAATGCCGAAAAAAATCCGGCCGTGTTAAATCAGAAATTAAAAGAAATTGCCTGCGTTTATTTGGCTTTCGGTTTAGATGCCTCAAAATCCGTGTTTTATCGCCAATCGGATATTCCCGAAATTTGTGAGATTACAACGATTTTATTTGCCTATACGCCCAAAGGCTTTATGAATAAGGCTCACGCTTATAAAGCTGCCGTTGATAAAAATCGCGCTGCCGGCAAGCCTGATGATGATTTGATAAATATGGGCTTATATACCTATCCGACTTTAATGGCCGCGGATATTTTGGCCTATGATTCGGATATTGTGCCGGTCGGTAAAGATCAGGTGCAACATGTGGAAATTGCACGCGACATTGCCGGTATGATAAACGCTCATTACGGCAAAGAACTTTTAAAATTGCCCGAATACTTTTTAACACCGAATGCCGTGTTGTTGCCGGGAACGGACGGACGCAAAATGAGCAAATCATATAACAATGTGATTCCGATTTTTGCAGATAAGGCTGAAATTAAAAAAGCGATTTTTTCGATTAAAACGGATTCACGTCCGATGGAAGAACCGAAAAATCCCGAAGAAATCTTGGTTTATCAAATTTATAAAGGTATTGCGACGCCCGATAAAACAGAGGAAATGGCAGAGGGCTTAAAAGAGGGTAAACTCGGCTACGGACACATTAAAAATATGCTCCTTGATGCCGTTTTAGAGACAACACTTAATGCCAAAGAAAAATATGATTATTACATGGCGCACTTTGATGAGGTTGAAGAAATGCTTTCAAACGGCGCGCAAAAGGCGCGTCCGCTTGCACAAAAAACATTGGAACGTTTGAAAAATGCCGTGTTCGGAAGATAAAGGAATAATACAATATGACAGATATTTATTTGCATAACACATTAAAACAACGCAAAGATTTATTTAAGCCGATTGATGAACATAATGTCCGTATGTATGTGTGCGGACCGACCGTTTATGATAAGGCGCATTTGGGAAATGCCAAAACACCCGTGGTGTACGATGTTTTATATCGTTTGCTTTGCCATGTGTATGGCAAAGACCACGTTACCTATGTTTCAAACATTACGGATGTTGATGATAAAATCTTAAACAAACACAAACAAACGGGTAAACCCATCAGAGAAATTACCGAAGAAACATATAACTGGTATCTTCAAGATATGGAAGCACTCAACGTTTTATCTCCGAATTTCAGACCGCGTGCAACGGAATATATTTCAGAGATGATTGTTTTGGTTGAAAAATTGCTTGAAAACGGCCATGCCTACGAGGTTGACGGGCAGGTGTTGTTTGATGTGGATTCTATGCCCGGTTACGGGTGCTTATCTAACCGCTCAATGAAAGAGATGATGGCGGGTGCACGCGTGGAAGTGGCCGATTATAAGAAAAATCCGGCAGATTTTATTTTATGGAAACCGTCCGAACCGGATCAACCGGGGTGGGACAGCCCGTGGGGGTACGGACGTCCGGGGTGGC
>JAGCOI010000199.1 GCA_017645485.1 Alphaproteobacteria bacterium
CCACAGTTGAAAATTTCCGAATTTCATCGCTGGGGAGGAAATTTGGGACAAATGATGCAAAATGTGTTAATCGATGATTTGCAAAAAATGATGCCTGATGCTTTTGTAAAACCTTTGTTGTATGGGCAAAAAGCGCAGTATATCGTTGAAGTTAACGTTGATAAATTAAGCGGTTATTTCAATGAAAATGCCGTTTTAAGCGGAAATTATAAGATTTTGTCGTCTGATGGCAGGATTGCAACACAGGAAAACTTTAATTTGACCGCGTCGGCCGGTAAAGATTATGCCTCATACGTAAAAGGGCAAAGTCGGTTGCTTGCCGATTTGGCATCAAAGATTGCTTTGAAAATTCAAACGCTGAACAAATAGACGGTTATGAATTTGAGGTTGCGAAAACATCAATATATTGTGTAAAATCAATCGGTTCATAAATATTGTTTAAAAAGTTTTAAAAAGTTTAAAAAAACATATTGACATGCGCAAATATTTGAATATAATCCGCTTAATTTTGAAAAGTGGTGATCAACTTTTTGAATAGTTTATTTTATTGATAATGGAGAATAAATTTGGCTCGTATAGCTGGCGTAAATATCCCGAGTGCCAAAAGGGTAGAGGTCGCTTTGACCTATATTTTTGGTATCGGGCGTAAGACTGCTCAAGACATTTGTACAAAATCCGGCGTTTCTATGGATCGCCGCGTTCAAGATTTGAGTGATGAAGAAGTTTCAAAATTGCGTGAAGTGATTGATCGCGATTATTTGGTAGAAGGTGAACTTCGTCGTGAAGTCGGTGTTAACATCAAAAGATTGATGGATCTCGGTTGCTACAGAGGTTTAAGACATCGTAAAGGGTTACCTGTTCGCGGACAAAGCACAAAACAGAACGCGCGTACCCGTAAAGGTAAACGTAAAACGGTTGCTAATAAGAAGAAATAAGTGAGGGCATAATGGCAAAAGCAGCAACACAACGTGTTAAGAAAAAAGAAAAAAAGAATATCACATCCGGCGTTGCCCATGTGAATTCGACCTTTAACAACACAAGAATAACCATTACTGACGCTCAAGGCAATACCGTTGCATGGTCAACGGCCGGCGCACAAGGTTTTAAAGGCTCAAGAAAATCAACGCCTTATGCCGCACAAGTGGCCGCTGAAGAAGCCGCTAAGAAGGCTCAGGATTGCGGTATGACGACTTTGGAAGTTGAAGTTAAAGGACCGGGTTCGGGCAGAGAATCTGCCATCAGAGCATTGCAGGTTGTCGGTTTTACAATTACATCGATTCGCGATGTAACGCCGATTCCGCATAACGGTTGCAGATTAAGAAAGCGTCGTCGCGTTTAATCTTTTTTCAAATCTGGCGGAAATTGGTTTGATATTTCCGCCGATAGGTTTTTTTTCAATTCATATTTTAAGAGGGTACTCCGGTGATTCAAAAAAATTGGCAAGAACTTATTAAACCCACGAATTTAGATATTACTTCAGAGGGTAAAAATAGGTCTAAAATAGTTATAGAACCCCTTGAGAGAGGCTTTGGCTTAACGCTTGGTAATGCATTAAGACGTGTTTTGCTTTCATCATTACAAGGCGGTGCCGTTTCATCAATTAAAATTAATGGTGTTTTGCATGAATTTTCCGTTATTGAAGGTGTTCGTGAAGATGTAACGGATATCGTGTTAAACATTAAAGGTTTGGCAGTTGCTGTTCACAGTGACGGTCAGAAAACAATGTATTTGGATGCTGAAGGGCCGTGTGTGGTCACTGCATCAATGATTGATACGGGACATGATGTTGAAATTATGAACCCCGATCATGTGATTTGTACATTGGATGCCGGCGGTAAAATTTCGATGGAATTGACGGTTACGACAGGTAAAGGTTATGTTCCGGCTTATCAAAGCAAATCAATGGACTCGTTTATCGGTGTTATTGCCGTTGATGCTATTTATTCTCCCGTAAAGAAAGTTTCTTATAAGGTGGAAAATACGCGTGTCGGTCAAATCACAGACTATGATAAGTTGACAATGGTTGTTGAGACAAACGGTGTTGTGACACCGGAAGATGCAGTTGCTTATGCTGCACGTATTTTACAAGATCAGCTCAAACCGTTCATTAATTTTGATGAACCGGATTCTGATGCTGAAGTTGTTAAAGAAGAATTGCCGTTTAATCGTAATTTGCTTAAGAAAGTTGAAGAGCTTGAACTTTCCGTTCGTTCGGCTAACTGCTTGAAGAATGATAATATTGTTTATATCGGTGATTTGGTTCAAAAGACAGAGGCGGAAATGCTTCGTACACCGAACTTCGGTCGTAAATCCTTAAATGAAATTAAGGAAGTGTTGACGAAGATGGGTATTCATCTCGGTATGGAAACACCGGGTTGGCCGCCGGAGAATATTGAAGAATTGATCAGAAAATGTGACGATCATTTCTAAATAACACAAAAACCCCTCTTGCTTAAAAACAAGAGGGGTTTTTATCAGATAAAAATCATAACGGCGATTGCTAAAACGATAACGTTTAAAGCGACGATACCCCATGTTATTTTTTCTCGTTTGGATTGTTCTATGGTTCGTAAAACAAACAACATATAAAACAACATACTGATAACATAGAAAAAATAAATCGGTAAATATTCCGTCGGCATTGAAAGTATCGGTTTTTGCAAGTTTTTTGGTCCGATAATGTGCGATAATAAAATCAAACACAACAAGCCCGTACAAATCGGATAGTTCCGAAAAACACCAATAACAAATTTTTTCATACACAAATATGTTTTAAATAAATAATAATCGTTTAGAATTATAATCTCACGGAAAAGGATTATAAGTAAAAAACGACTGAAGTCAAGGAATTTTCTTTTCGCAGACGATTGAATTATTCATATCTTAAAGCGTTAATCGGGTTTAGAAGAGAAGCTTTATAGGCCGGATAAAAACCGAAAAACAGACCAACCATACCGGCAAATGAAAACGGCAACAGAATATAAAAAACGGAAACAACAGCCTTAAAAGTGCTTAAAACGGAAACAAGACCGGCACCGGCGAGCCCGATGATAACGCCGATTAAGCCCCCGATTAAAGACACGACCAAGGCTTCGGTTAAAAATTGGAGCCTGATATCCCAGCTTTTGGCGCCGATTGCCATACGGATACCTATTTCACGCGTGCGTTCGGTAACCGAAACAAGCATGATGTTCATAATGCCGATGCCGCCGACCAAAAGCGAAATAGATGCAATCGAGCCGAGTAAAATCGTTAAGACTTGGGTGGATGTTTCCATCATTTCCATCATTTGTGTTAAGTTCATAATGACAAAATCATCATCTTTGTTCATGCCTAAATTATGACGTTGGCGTAAAAGTGCGCGGATGGCATCTTGCGAAGAATATGTATCTTCGGCGGTTTGTGCCTGTAACATAACCATATTGACCATATCCGGAAATGATATGCCCGTAACCTTTTTTTGCGCCGTGGAAAGAGGAATATATACCATATCATCCTGATCCATGCCGGGGCCGCTTTGTCCACGTGAGGTTGTAACACCGATAACCGTAAACGGAATGCCTTTAACACGGATCGTTTTGCCTAAAGGATCAACGTCACCGAATAATTCTTTAACAACTGTTGTTCCTAAAATGGCGACTTTACCGGCATTTTTTACATCTGTTTGGCTGAAATATCTGCCATAGGCTAAATTCCAATCTTTAATGATAAAATAGCGATTGTCCGTGCCGACGATGGATGTTGACCAGTTGGCGTTACCGTATACGATTTGTCCCGCATCATTTAAAACAGGTGCGGCCATGGCAATACCTTCAATTTTTTCTTCAATGGCATTGCCGTCGGAAGCTTTCATGGTTGGCTGAGAGCCGTGTCCCATACGTTTTCCGCCCGAAGTGGAAGTGCCGGAACGTATCATAATCAGATTGGTGCCCATACTTTTCATTTCGTTTTGTATGGTCAGTTGTGCACCGTTGCCGATAGCCAGCATAATGATAACGGCCGCAACGCCGATAATAATGCCGAGACATGTTAAAATCGAACGCATTTTATTGGCTTTAATGGCGCGCAGAGCAATGGAAAATGTGGTTGCACTGTCAATCATTTCCGATTCCTTTTATCCGAATTGATTTCGCCATCGACGATTTTGATAATGCGGTCAGCGTAGCGGGCAATATCTTCTTCGTGCGTTACCAAAATTATCGTACGGCCCATCTGTTGATTTAGTTTGCAAAAAAGTTGCATAATTTCAATGCTCATTTTTGTATCTAAGTTACCGGTCGGTTCATCGGCAAAAATAATCGGGGCATCATTTACGATGGCGCGTGCAATGGCTACCCTTTGCTGTTGTCCGCCGGAAAGTTGATTGGGCATATGATTCATGCGTTCTTGTAAACCGACTGCTTTTAAGGCATTTTGTGCTTTTTTAAGTCTGGTGTCGGAAGGTGTATTGTTGTAAACCATGGGCAGTTCAACATTTTCAAGCGCCGTTGTTCTGGAAAGTAAATTAAAACCTTGAAACACAAAACCGATTTTTTTGTTTCGAATATCAGCCAGTTCATCAGGTGTTAAATGTTGCACAGGGTATCCGTCTAATATATAAGAACCTGAAGTCGGACTGTCGAGACAACCTAAAATATTCATTAATGTTGATTTTCCGGAACCTGAAGGGCCCATAATGGCCACAAATTCACCACGCTCAATTTGTAAAGTAATTCCTTTGAGGATTTGTAAATCAAATCCGTCCAAGGGGTAACTTTTATAAATATCGCGCAGTTCAATTAAAGCCATGATGTTTTCTCCTAGCGGGGCATTCTGAGACGCATGTTTTTGCCCTTATCAAGGCCACTTTTTTTTGCAACAATCACAACATCACCTTCTTTGATTAAATCTGAAATAATTTCGGTGTTGTTATCATCGGATATGCCTTCGGTAATGTTGATACGTTCGGGTTTGCCTTTAACCATCTTCCAAATACCTTTATCCTGATAGCGGGTGTGATCATCCATATAAACACGAAGAGCAGAGTTTGGAATTAAAAGTGCATTTTGTTTTTCGGCGGTAATAATTTCGACATTTGCCGTCATGCCGGGTTTTAATTTTAATTCGGAATTATCAATGCCGATAATCACACTGTATGTGACCACATTGGAGGTTGTAATGGCTTCGTTTCGAACCTGTTTGACAGTGCCGACAAAAGTATCATTCGGA
Organism: Alphaproteobacteria bacterium; assembly: GCA_017645485.1. Lineage (GTDB taxonomy): Bacteria > Pseudomonadota > Alphaproteobacteria > RF32 > CAG-239 > UBA1254. The sequence goes on from JAGCOI010000199.1 coordinate 5,209, forward strand.
AAACTGTCAACGTTAAAAAGTACTTTTTGCCCGACCTGTACTTTGGCGATATCCGCTTCAACAACAGATGCTTCGATTTCCATTTTGGTTAAATCTTCGGCAACCGAAAATAATTCCGGTGTGGAAAAACTGGCGGCAACCGTTTGACCGACTTCGACGGATTTTGAAATGACGATACCGTCAACAGGAGAGGTGATTTTTGTGTATTTAAGCTCCGTTTCGGCTGATTTTAAGGAGGCCTCGGCCTGTTTGACCTGTGCTTTTTGAAGAACGAGTTGCGCAACGGCATTGTCGTAATTTCGTTGAGCCGATTCGAGTTCTTTATCGGTTGAATATTTTGAATCTTTAAGTTTTTGAATGCGGTCTAATGTTTTTTTGTAATAAATGATATCATTTTCCTGAACTTGAACCTGTGCTTTGGCAATTTCCAATGCGGCCTCGCGTTGAGCAACACTGGCTTCAAAAACATCAGGGTCAATTAAAGCCAATAATTCGTCTTTTTTTACTTCAGAGTTGTAATCAACATAAATTTCTTTAACCGTGCCGGAAACTTGTGTGCCGATGGTAACGGTAGACAGAGGATTGATAATACCTGATGCGGTCACCATTTGTTTAATATGGCCTTTTTGGATGTTGGCCGTTACAAATTCTTCTTTTGCATCTTTTTTCTTAAAAGCGTATATGCAAACAATTAAGACTATAAAGGCAAGCACAATCCATTTCGTATATTTTTTCATATCAGGTCTTTCAAAACAATTTTAACACAAAACATATAAACGAAGATAATATAAAAAAGG